>NZ_JBQFYU010000012.1:0-178447 GCF_056541705.1 Ruegeria sp. AG1
CGTCAGAAAATCCAAAACAGCCCGTTCAGACTACAATTGATCCCCGGATCAATTGCTTAACGTCCTAACCTCGTCAGCCTCATAACCTAAAGGTCGTAGATCCAAATCCTAACCCCAAAACCAATACTCTAACTCAGATATCAAGCACTTAGCCTCGCACCACGCGAGGCTTTTCGGTTCCAGAAACACCGCTGGAAGCACTGTGAATTCAACACGAGCGGCGATCTTGTTCTTCAGGCTACTAAGTATCACCTAAACTCAGAGACCGTGTGCACGCATCACAGCGTGCTTTTGGGTGCTGCTGTACAGGACTAGGTCATCAGTCTGCGTTGTCGGCTCGTTGGACTTAGGGCCTTAGTCCCTTTTCGTAACATTTTCCTCAAATGCGATCTTGAAGGCGGCCTGTTTATCGGGGCTGGCTTCGGTCTGGTAGTTGGCTTTCCATTCATCCATGGTCATGCCGTAGAAGATCTGACGGGCTTCGTCTTTGCCCATCTCAATGCCTTTTTCTTTGGCCGCTTCCTGATACCAGCGTGACAGACAGTTGCGGCAGAACCCGGCCAAGTTCATCATGTCGATATTCTGAACGTCGGTGCGATCTTCCATCAAGTGCTTTTGCAGCCGACGGTATGCTGCGGCTTGAAGTTCGATTTCGGTTTGCTTGTCCATGGTCTGGCTCCGAAGAATTGGATGGGGTCTGTTTCCGAATTAACGCTCTGATGTGCGTGTTTCAACTGAATCAGCGTTAGGCCAGTTTCAAGACCAGCCACGGAATGATGAAGAAAATCAGCGTGAGGATTTTGTAGTTTGCTAGATACCGAAAATAGGCACGCTTTACATCAGGCCGTTCCATTTGGAACATTCTGGCATGAACCCCTGCAATCCAATCCTGCAACAGCACAATCATAACGGTTGTGAACAGCAAAACAGCGATGTTCAGTATCGCCATCCAGCCAAAAACACTTGTCAGCAACTCTTGGGTCATGGTCGCCTCCTTCCCAGCCTCCAATGTGGGGGCTGAAGGTGCAGCTCACAATGGTGTGCGATCAAAGGCCGCTGTCTGTTAGCGCATCCTGTAAGATCACTGCTAGCCTTTCGGCCCAGGATCGCTGCCCTGCGTGATCTGCGATCAGGTCATTGCGAAGCTCGATCAATGCATTTGGTCGACCGTGCGAGGTGCAATGCGTGTCGATGGCGTCGCCGGGCAGAACGCCGGTATAGGGCTCATTCACGCCGACGCACAGATCGTCTTCGGCCTTCAAGCGGTTGATCAGAGGGCGTGAGAAGCGCTCATCCGGGGTGTGCAGAACGCCTACATGCCAAGGGCGTGGTTCCCGACCGCGGAGTTGGCGGGTGAAAGAGTGCATAGACACGATCACCGCATGGGGCAGGGCGGCCAGCCGCCCAAGCGCGTCGTGATAAGGGCGATAGCACATGTCCAAACGCCGCTCACGCTCGGCCGCATCAGCGTGGCGATTGCCGGGAATGATCGAACCGTCATAGAGCTTCATCAGCAGGGTCGGGTCATCCTCACCTCGGTTCGGATCAATCACTAGGCGCGAGAAATTGGCTGCGATGACCGGCGCGTTCAGGATCTCGCCCAGATGTTTCGAGACCTCGTAGGCGCCGACATCATAGGCGATGTGGCGTTCCATATCTTCGCGCGGCAATCCCAGATCCCCGCCATTTGTTTCGGGAGGGACGGTGTTGGTCGCATGATCGCAGGTGATCAGCCATCGGGACGGGCGATCCTCGCCATGGATAAAAAACGGAGTGTATGTCATGTGCCTGTCATCAAGTTTGCGGCAGGTGTATGGCAGTTGCTTCCAAAAGGGAATTGCGCAATAACCACCCACATACTGTTTGCGGTAACATTGCCGCATCACCGAGGGATTGAGGAGAGCGAAACCAGTGCGACGCCTTAGAAATGTAAAAATCGTGGCGACGCTGGGACCGGCGTCCAATGACTATGACACCATCCGGGCCTTGCATGAGGCCGGGGCCGACGTCTTTCGCCTGAACATGAGCCATGGCAGCCATGACGAGATCCGCGAACGGCATCGCATCATTCGTCAGGTGGAAAAGGATCTGGACAGCCCGATCGCGATCCTGGCCGATCTTCAAGGCCCGAAGCTGCGTGTTGGGGTTTTTGCCAATGATGCGGAAGAACTGGTCGAGGGTGCCGCGTTCCGGCTGGACCTCGACCCCGAGGCCGGAGACATCAACCGTGTTTGCCTTCCACACCCCGAGATTTTTGCAGCGCTCGAACCCGGCGCGCGGCTGCTGGTCAATGACGGCAAGATCCGTCTGACCGTGCAGGATTGCGGCCAGGACTTCGCCAATTGCACTGTCGAAGTCGGCGGGACGATCTCGAACCGCAAGGGTGTGAACGTGCCTGATGTGCTGCTGCCACTGGCAGCCTTGTCGGCCAAGGATCGCGATGATCTGGAGTTTGTGTGCCAATTGGGAGTGGATTGGCTGGCGCTCAGCTTTGTACAGCGGGCCAAAGACGTGTTCGAGGCGCGCGCGCTGGCGGATGGACGAGCGTCGATCCTGTCGAAGATCGAAAAGCCCGCGGCGGTTGAGGCGTTTGACGATATCCTCGACGCATCAGACGGGATCATGGTGGCCCGTGGTGATCTGGGCGTTGAGCTGCCGGTTTCGGCTGTGCCTCCGATCCAGAAACGCCTGGTTCGCAAGTGTCGTGGCGCAGCCAAGCCGGTGATCGTCGCGACCCAGATGCTGGAGAGCATGATCGAAAGCCCGATGCCAACCCGCGCCGAGGTCTCGGACGTTGCGACCGCGATCTACGAAGGCACGGATGCCATCATGCTCAGCGCGGAATCTGCGGCAGGTTCGTACCCGATCGAGGCCGTGCAGACCATGAACAAGGTCGCTATCGAGGTCGAAGCCGACCCGACCTACACCCAGATCATCGCGGCCTCGCGTACTGCCAAAGGGTCGACCATCGCGGACGGTATCGTGGCAGCCGCGCGCGAGATCGCGGAAAAGACCGACATCAAAGCGATCTGTTGTTTCACCCAAAGCGGCACCACTGCGCTGTTGACTGCGCGCGAACGTCCCGGTGTGCCGATTATCGCCATGACGCCGGCGACGGGAACCGCCCGCCGTCTGTGCCTGAGCTGGGGTTGTCACTGTGTGATGACGCCCGAACTTGAGAGGTTCAAAGGGGCCGTGGTCAATGCGGCCCGCGCCGCGCGCGCAGGGGGCTTCGCCGCCGAGAGCGATCAGATCGTTGTTACCGCAGGCGTTCCGTTCAATGTCCCCGGAACCACCAATATTCTGCGTATTGCCCCTTGTGACGAGCGTCTGATCTACAACACCGATCCGGGATGAGTTCGCCCGGATTTCAGGAAGGATCATATTGAGAACTCTCAAGCCGCCTAATTTTTAGGCGGCTTTTCTTGTTTGTTTTCAAGAGGAAGATGCCCGTAGGGTTGTATTCAGCAAAAATGCCTCTGTTTTTTGGTGATTTTGCCGGATACTGAACCTTAGGGCGATCATCTCAGATAGTTCCAGGTTCCGGTCGCCCTACCGGGGGCACGGGTCCCGGTCAAACCAGAAAAAAACGGAGGAACGTCATGACAACAAAGATTGTCATTGGACTGGACGGGACAGAAACCGGAGAGCGCGCTATCGCCTTTGCTAAGGATTTGGCCGGGCGGATTGGCTCATGCGAAATGCTGGTTGTTTATGTCATCGAATGGTCCCCTTTCACTTTCCAAACACCGGAAGAAAACGCCCAACGGCACAAGCGGCGCGAGGAAGAGGTCGAATTGGCCACCTCGCGGATCATTGCCCCTACGGTTGAGGCGCTAAAGGCCGATGGGTTCGAAGCGCACGGCATCGTGCGCCATGGCGACGTGGCCGAGACGCTGAACGCGATCACGGTTGAAAACGGCGGTACGCAGATCATCGTTGGCCGCGCCTCGGCGGATGGGTTTAAGAAACGGCTGTTTGGAAGCTCGACTCAGAATCTGGTCATGCATGCCGACGTGCCTGTCACGGTCGTGAACTGAGCGGAGGGATTAGGATGAATATGCTTCAAAAATTGGGCCTTGGTGCGACCATGGCTCTGATGTCTGGCCCCGCTTTCGCGCAAGAGGCGCCCGGTCTGGACGAGAAGATCAATCAGGCTTTCGCGGATTTTACCGGCCCCTTCGTTAGCTTTATCTTCGCGCCGTTTCCGGGCACTGGATTCCCATGGATCGTGGGGTGGCTGGTCGTCGCGGCCACAGTGTTTTCGCTCTATTTTGCCTTTGTGCAATTCCGATTCTTCGGACACTCGATCAGCTTGGTTAAAGGCGATTACTCCGACCCCAATGACGCGGGTGAGGTCAGCCATTTTCAGGCCCTTGCCACCGCTTTGTCGGGGACCGTTGGTCTTGGGAACATCGCCGGTGTGGCGGTTGCCATCGGGATCGGTGGACCGGGTGCCACGTTCTGGATGATCGTCGCGGGCCTGCTGGGCATGGCGTCGAAATTCACCGAATGTACGTTGGGTGTGAAATACCGCAACGAATATGAAGATGGCACCGTCTCAGGCGGCCCGATGTATTACATGTCCAAGGGCTTTGCCGAGCTGGGTTTGCCGGGGGGCAAGATCCTGGCGGTGCTGTTTTCGATCTTCTGTATCCTTGGCGCATTGGGCGGGGGCAACATGTTCCAGGCCAATCAGGCGCACCAGCAGATTGCCGGGATTGTCGGAGATTATCCGGGTTGGATCACAGGTCTGGTCTTTGCGGGCATCGTCTTTGCGGTGATCGTTGGTGGCCTAAAATCCATTGCGCGCGTGACCGAAAAGGTCGTGCCGTTCATGGGTGTCATGTACGTGCTGGCGGCGCTGGTCATCATCCTGATGCATGCAGACCAGATCGGCTGGGCCTTCGGTCAGATCTTCGCAGGTGCATTTACCGGCCTCGGCGTTGCTGGCGGTATGGTCGGTGCGCTGATCCAGGGCTTCCGTCGTGCGGCGTTCTCGAACGAAGCGGGTGTGGGTTCCGCAGCGATTGCGCACTCAGCCGTACGGACCAAAGAACCGATCACCGAGGGCTTTGTCTCGCTGCTTGAGCCGTTCATCGACACGGTTGTGATCTGTACAATGACTGCGCTGGTGATCATCATCACCCAGCAGCTGATCGTTGATCCGGCAACCGGCAACTACATGCTGAACGAAGCGGGCAATGCGATTGCAACGGTCGACGGCAATACCGGCGTCAGCCTGACCTCGGCGGCCTTCGGCAGCGCGTTCAGCTGGTTCCCGTTCATTCTGGCGATTGCCGTGGTTCTGTTTGCCTTCTCGACCATGATCAGCTGGTCCTACTATGGCCTCAAAGCCTGGACCTATCTGTTCGGCGAAGGCCACACCAAAGAGTTGGTCTTCAAGATCATCTTCTGCATCTTCGTTGTCATCGGTGCTGCCGCCAACCTTGGCCCGGTCATCGATTTCTCGGATGCGGCGATCTTTGCGATGGCGGTTGTGAACGTCTTTGCACTCTACTTCCTGATGAAAGTGGTGCGTCAGGAGCTGGCGTCCTACTCCGAACGTCTGAAGAGCGGCGAAATCCGCAAATTCAGCCACTAAACACTTCACCGGGGCGGCCCTGTGCCGCCCCGGTGCCAAGGCCGCTGCGAAAAGCGCAGATTCTGGGCCAAACCCCCTTGCCAGTATGACCGAACTTGCGTAAACGGCGCATCTGATTGCGTGACCGGCCGAGATGGCATGCCGAGTCGCGTTTAGTACCGAACCCTGAAAGGAGACGGAAATGCCTAAGATGAAGACCAAGTCGAGCGCTAAGAAGCGCTTCAAGGTGACTGCGACCGGTAAGGTCCTTGCTGGCCAGGCCGGCAAACGGCACGGCATGATCAAGCGGACCAAAAAGTTCATCCGCGATGCCCGTGGCAACACCACCCTGTCCGCCCCCGACGCCAAGATCGTCAAGGGCTACATGCCCTACGACCGCTAAGAGGAGATTAAGAGATGTCCCGCGTTAAAGGTGGAACCGTAACTCACGCCCGTCACAAGAAGGTCATCAAGGCCGCCAAAGGTTACTATGGCCGCCGCAAGAGCACCTTCAAAGTTGCCCGTCAGGCCGTAGACAAGGCCAACCAGTATGCAACCCGCGACCGCAAGAACCGCAAGCGCAACTTCCGCGCTCTGTGGATCCAGCGTATCAACGCTGCAGTCCGTTCGCATGACGAGGCTCTGACATATTCCCGCTTTATCAACGGCCTGAACCTGGCCGGTATCGAAGTGGACCGCAAAGTTCTGGCAGACCTGGCCGTACACGAACCGGAAGCGTTCGGTGCGATCGTCGCCAAAGCTCAGGCCGCTCTGGCTGCCTGATCTCTGAAAAGAGAGACAGTGAACAAAGGGCCGTCCCATTTGGGGCGGTCCTTTTTGTTTCTGATGTGCCTGTCCCTTAAAGGAGTCCCGTTCAGTCCTCGGCCGGAGGAACGGCGCGCTGATACAGGTGCCACGTGGTGTGACCAAGGATCGGTAGGATGAAGATCAGGCCCAAGAATGCCGGGATCAGCGAGAGCAGCATGGTTACCGAGATGATCGCGGCCCAACCCAGCATCACCACCGGGTTCTCGGTGACGACTCGGATCGAGGTCAGCATGGCTGATACGAAGTTGGTCTCTCGGTCAAGAAGCAGCGGCATTGCGACAACGGTGACCGAAAACAGCACGGCCGACAGGCCCGCGCCGATAAAGGTGCCAATGGCCAGAAACGTCCAGCCTTCGGGCGTGAAGAAGACGGTGTTCAGAAATCCGTCAAAGTCCGAGAAGGACGCATTCTGCAGGATGATCGCCAACCAAAGGCGTACCTGATAGACCCACACCCAGAATATAAACAGGGTGACAAAGGCCATCCAGCCCATCTCGCGTTTGCGTTGATTGGCCATCACCGTCAGGATATCGGACCAGCCGAACTGTTCCCCGCTCTGCAATCGTCGGGACATTTCATAGAGCCCGGCAGCGGCAAAGGGCGCGACCAGTGGAAAGCCCACAATGGCCGGAATGATCATCCAGACCTTGCCGAGCCAGATCAGGCACCACACAAAGACAAGGCCAAAAACGGCGTAGAACAGGCCGAAAAACCCGCTCATGACAGGGCGGGCAAGAAAGTCTGCCAGGCCCGCCTTCAGTGAGTCCTTGATGTCCTGCGCACTTACTGTGTTTACCTTGAGCGCTGCGCCTTGTGGCGATGCCATATCGCCCGATGGTTCCGAGTCTGAGGTTTTGGGTGTCATGGTACACTCCTCTGCATGCAAGTCTGCGCCGGTTAAAACGCAAGAGCAAGAGGTGTGTCTGATCGTCTGGTTCGCAAAAAATTTTGCGGCCCGGAGGAAGGGAAACCGGCGCAGGAACGCCCGGTTTCCCGTTTTTCATTCTCTAGCCGAACACGCGCCCCAGCGCGCCGTCGACCGCATCGGTGATCTGGTCGATATCATCCGCCGTCGCGATCAGAGCGGGCGAGAAGCACAGCGTGTTGTTGCGACCCGGCAGCGAGCGGTTGGTCGCGCCGATTATGACACCCTGCGCCATGCAGTCTGCCACAACGGCCTGTACCTTCTTTTCGTCCATCGGTTCACGTGTGGAGCGGTCCGCAACCAGTTCGGCACCCAGGAACAGGCCTTTGCCACGCACATCGCCGATGACCTTATGCTTCTCCATCAGCGCTTGCAGGTTACCCATCATGCGATCGCCCATGTCGACGCAGTTGCCCAGCAGGTTCTCATCCTCGATGATGCGCATATTCTCGATCGCCGCGGCCGGACCAGCGGTGCAGCCGCCGAAGGTCGAGATGTCACGGAAATAGTTCATCGGATCCGCCGCGTCGTCTTTGAACATGTCAAAGACCTCTTCGGTGGTGACCAGACAGGCGATGGCCGCATAGCCCGAGGCAACGCCTTTGGCCATGGTGACAAAGTCAGGCTTCACGCCATACTGTTGGTAGCCAAACCAGGTACCCGTGCGACCGACGCCGCACACAACCTCATCAATATGCAGCAGCACGTCGTACTTCTTGCAGATCTCCTGAACGCGCTGCCAGTAGCCTTCGGGTGCTTCGATCACACCGCCACCTGCGGTCACAGGTTCAAGGCACAGCGCGCCAACGGTATCTGGCCCTTCGCGCAGGATGACCTCTTCGATCTGGTCGGCGGCCCACTCGCCAAAGTTTTCCTCCGGCGCGCCGTTCAGTTCGTGCTTGCGGTATTCCATGCAATGGGGAACACGTACGAAATCCGGAGCAAACGGGCCGTATTGCGCGTTGCGCTCATCCTGACCGCCGGCTGACATCGCCGCCAGAGTCGAGCCGTGATAGTCGCGGTCACGATACAGGATTTTGGTCTTCTTGCCGCCATAGCGCTTGTGCGCGATCTGACGGATCATCTTGAAGGCTTTCTCGTTCGCCTCGGAGCCTGAGTTTGTGTAGTAAACGCGGCTCATGCCCGGCATCTTTTCGATCAGCTTTTCCGCGAAGATAGAACCGGGAATCGACCCTGCCGAATTCGCAAAATAGCAGAGCTTCATCAGCTGGTCATAGACCGCCTTGCAGATGGATTCGCGGCCGTAGCCGACGTTCACCGTCCAGACGCCGCCAGAGACCGCATCCAGATGCTCTTTGCCCTTCTGGTCCCAGACACGCATGCCTTTGCCTTCGACAATGATGCGGGGATCGTTTGTTTCAAAGGGTTTATGCTGGATCAGGTGGTGCCAGATATGGGCGCGGTCGGCCTCGACCACGCGGGAAAGATCGTTTTCGTTGAACGTGCCGTCCATGACATGTCCTTTCAGTCTGATGCGGTGTGCAGATTGTGGGATCGGTCCCACGATAGCAAGTAATTGCGATGGCCCAGATCACCGCGAATGGGGTCGCGAATATAGGGCCAGATGTCATCATAGCGTATCGCCAGAGCCCCGCCAGTTGTCGTATTTCTACAAGATGGTCACAGCCTTGTGTTTATGGTCATGTGGCGACACACGCGAATTGGGAGGGTTGGCGGATGCAAGCAGCCAATATGTATGAGCGTCATCTGGATAAGAACCGTGCGAATTACACGCCGCTATCCCCGCTCAGCTTCATTGAACGGACGGCGGCGGTGTACCCCGGCTATCCGTCCGTCGTCTATGGAGGCCGCCGCTACAGCTGGGCGCAGACCTATGAGCGCTGCCGCCGTCTTGCCAGCGCCCTGACGGCCCGTGGGGTGGGCAAGGGCGATACCGTCTCGATCATCGCCGCCAACATCCCCGAGCTCTATGAGGCCCATTTCGGTATTCCCATGGCCGGCGCTGTTCTGAACGCGATCAACACGCGCCTCGACGCGCCGATCATCGCCTTCATCCTTAACCACGCCGAGGCCAAGGTGCTGTTGGTCGACCCCGAGTTTTCCGCCGTCGTCAAAGAGGCGCTGCCGCAGGTCGATCATGACCTTCTGGTGATCGATATCGAAGATCCTAGCTTTGATGGTGGCGAACGCCTTGGCAGCCTGACCTATGACGCCCTGCTGAACGAAGGCGATCCGGAGTTCGATTGGTATCTGCCCGCGGATGAGTGGGATGCGATTACGCTAAACTATACCTCTGGCACGACCGGCAACCCCAAAGGCGTGGTCTATCATCACCGGGGCGCGGCCCTTAACGCGCAGTCCGATCTGCTGGATTGGGGTATGCCTAAGCACTCGGTCTATTTGTGGACCCTGCCGATGTTCCACTGCAATGGCTGGTGTTTCCCCTGGGCCATGGCGCTGAATGCCGGGGTCTCGGTCTGCTTGCGTGCGGTTCGGGCCGAGCCGATCTACGCCGCCTTCCGAGAGGAGAAAGTCACCCATTTCTGTGGCGCGCCCATCGTTCTGAATATGCTGGCGCATGCTCCTGACCACCTGAAAGATTTCGACCACCAAATCAAGGTAATGACCGCAGGTGCCCCGCCACCCGCCGCTGTAATCGAAGCGATGGAGGGAATGGGCGTCGAGGTGACCCATGTCTACGGCCTGACAGAGACCTACGGCCCTTCAGTCGTCTGCGCATGGAAGGATGAATGGAACCAGAAGGACCAAGCCGAACGGGCCGCCCTCAAGGTGCGTCAGGGCGTGCGCTATTCGGCGCTCTCGGGCCTGATGGTGGCCGATCCCGAAACGCTGGAGCCTGTGCCCGCCGATGGCGAAACCATGGGAGAGATCTTCATGCAGGGCAATGTGGTAATGAAAGGCTACCTCAAGAACCCCGATGCCACCGAAAAGGCGTTCAACGGCGGTTGGTTTGCCTCGGGCGATCTGGGGGTGATGTACCCTGATGGCTATGTCGCGCTGAAGGACCGATCCAAGGACATCATCATCTCGGGCGGTGAGAATATCTCATCCGTTGAGGTTGAAGGTGTCCTCTATAAGCACCCTGCCGTTATGGAGGCCGCAGTGGTTGCCCGCCCGGATGAGAAATGGGGTGAAACCCCCTGCGCTTTCGTTGAACTAAAGCCAGAGGCCAGCGCGACCGAAGCCGATCTGATTGCGTTCTGCCGGGACAACATGGCCCATTTCAAAGCGCCCAAGACCGTGGTGTTCGGGACTTTGCCCAAGACATCCACCGGCAAGGTTCAGAAATTCGTGCTGCGGGATCAGGCGCGGGCGTTGGGCTAGACCTTGTCGAAAATTGACAGGTCCAGATCCAAAAGCTCTCCCATCCACAAGGCGTGATCCCGGTGGTCGGCCAGGTGATCGCCAGTTTCAGCATGGGTGAAGATCGTCAGGCCCTGTCGGTTGAGCATCAACCACGGAATGACCTGATCGAATGCGTCGGCGGCAAAGCCCAGCTGGCAGCTCCACCTCGGATGCGGGCCAACCGGGCGCGCGTGCATGCGCCCCATCTGGACCGGAAAGAGGCGGGCGGCCTCTTCGCAGATGTGTTGCGCTAAATCCTGTGTGTCAGCGTCGAAATAGACATGGGCGTGATAGCCGGTGATCTCAGACATCGGGGGCCTCATTGCTTGGATGCAACCAACCTAGGCGGTCTTGGTCCTCAATCCTACCAACACCGGCACACAGGTGCTGTGCGGCATGGCTCAGGGTTTGAGAGGGTCTTCCAGCGCCGTTAGCACAGTGCCATGGCATGTCCCGAACCCGATTGTATAGCCATCCCCCTGCGCAGAGCCGGACAGGGTGAGCGTGTCTCCGTCTTCAAGGAAGCTGCGGGACTCACCAGTCTCAAGACTCAAGGGATCTTTGCCGCCCCAGCTGAGTTCCAGGAGTGAACCTCGGGTATCGCGCGTCGGCCCGGAAATCGTGCCGGAACCCAGCAGATCACCGGTGTTCATCGGGCAGCCTGAGCTGGCGTGATGGGCCAGTTGTTGCGCGGCGGAATAGTACATCTCGCTGTAGTTCGTGCGGGTGATTGTGGTTGCCGCCTGTCCTTCGGGGGCCAGCGTCACCTCAAGCGAAAGGTCATAGAGCATCGGGCCACAATCCTTCAGGTGATCCAGCAACTCGAATTCCCGCTCGGGTGTGTCGCAGCGGAAGGGCTCCAGCGCAGGTTTGGTCACGATCCACGGGCTGATCGAAGTTGCCGTGGCCTTGGCTTGGAATGGGCCAAGAGGCTGATACTCCCACGCTTGAATATCCCGGGCGGACCAGTCGTTCAGCAACACGTAGCCGAAGATATGATCATCAGCCTGCTGCACCGAGATCGGGCCGTCGGACGGAGTGCCAACGATTGCACCCAACTCAAGCTCAAAGTCGAAGCGGCGGCTGGGCAGGAAGGCGGGTTTGTCCTGATCGGGCGACTTCAGCTGACCCCACGGGCGGCGGATATCCGTACCCGACACCACGACCGAGGATGCCCGGCCATTATATCCAATGGGAATATGAAGCCAGTTCCGTGGAAGCGCGTTTTCGGGGTCCCGGAACATCGAACCCACGTTAAAGGCGTGATGCCGACCAGCGTAGAAATCGGTGTATTCGCTGACCTCGAAGGGCATGTGCATGACAACCGCGCTTTGCGGCACCAGCAGAAGCTCCACCGTCTCTTGCTCCGCCGTGCCTTCGGACAAAAGCGCCGTCAGGCGTTCTCGCAGGGCGGCCCAGACGGCGGGGCCTTGCTCCATCAGTGGGTTCCAAAAGGGCAGGTCAAATAGCGGCTCATCGGTCAGGGTGATGAGTCCTTCGGCCTCGGCTGCGGTGACGTCGAGGATCATATCGCCGATGGCAACGCCGCATCTGGGTTCTTCGTCGCCAAGGGCAAACACTCCGTAGGGTAGGTTGTTCAGCGGAAATGGATGGGTCACATCATTGGCTGAGGCGACCCAGGATTTCAGCAAAGGCATCTTTTGATCCTTGTCTTGGTTTATTGAGCGTCTCGCAGGGACTTCAGCCCCAGCAGAACGGCAGCCAGAATCATGAACCCGCCACCCGCGCGATCCAGCCAGAGCCGCGCAGACCCTTTGAGCCGCGTTGCTAACCAACTGGCGCTTGCTCCGTAGGCGGTCAGAAACAACCCGTCCAGGGTCAGATAGGTGGCCGAGAGGATCGCGAATTGCGGCCAGAAGGGCAGCGCGCCGTCAATGAACAGGGGAAACAGTGCGGCAAAGAACACTACTGCTTTGGGATTGGCGGCTGAGGTTATAAAGCCCTGCATCCACAAGGTTTTGCGGCTGGTCAGCTGTGCGGTTTGCGCTGTTTGAGGTTTGGCTTTGACAATCGCTTTGACACCGAGAAAGACCAAATAGGCGACGCCCAGCCATTTGATCACAGTCAGCGCTGTGCCCGAGGCTGCAATAATCGCGGCAAGCCCGAGACCCGCCGCCAACATCTGCAACAGGTTCGCCGTCAGATCGCCAGCAGCCGTGAACACGCCCCGGCGCAGCCCGTTGGTGGCCGAGTTCGACAGCATCAGAAGCTGGCTTGGTCCTGGAGTGCTCATCAGCAGCAGGACGGTGGCGACATAGGTGATCCAGATATCAAAGCTCATGGCAGGTTATTTCCTTCCCGGTGTCCCATCGAACTTTTTCTCAAGCGAGGACCAGCAGTCAATATAGTCGTCCTGCAAGGGGGCCTCGGTTGCGGCGAAGGCGGTCAGATGCTGTGGGAAGCGGGTTTCGAACATGAAGGACATGGTGTGATCCAGCTTGTCCGGCCCCAGATTGGCGTTTGAGGCTTTTTCGAACGCTTCGCGATCCGGACCATGCGGGATCATCATGTTGTGCAGGCTCATGCCGCCCGGAACAAAGCCCTGAGGTTTGGCGTCATACTGGCCGTAGATATTGCCCATCAGCTCGGACATGATGTTCTTGTGGTACCATGGCGGGCGGAAGGTGTCTTCGGCCACCATCCAACGCTCGCGGAACAGGACGAAGTCGATATTGGCTGTACCTGGCTGGCCCGAAGGCGCTGTCAGGACGGTAAAAATCGATGGATCCGGGTGGTCGAACAAGATTGCGCCGACCGGGCAATAGGTGCGAAGGTCATATTTGTAGGGCGCATAGTTGCCGTGCCAGGCCACCACGTCCAGCGGGCTATGACCGATCTGAGTGACGTGGAACTGCCCGCACCATTTGATCGTCACGGTCGAAGGCACCTCTCGGTCCTCGAATGCCGCGACAGGTGCTTTGAAGTCGCGCGGATTGGCCATGCAATTGGCACCGATCGGTCCGCGGCCCGGCAGTTCGAATTTCTGCCCGTAATTCTCACAGACAAATCCGCGCGCCGGACCTTCCAGCACTTCAACACGGTAGAGCAACCCGCGCGGCAGGATCGCGATTTCCTGTGGCTCCAGATCAATGATCCCCAGCTCGGTCACAAAGCGCAGGCGGCCGTCTTGCGGCACCACCAGAAGCTCGGAGTCGGCTGAGAAGAAATAGTCATCCACCATCGAGTCGGTGACCAGATAGACATGGCTGGCCATGCCGACCTGCGTGTTCACATCCCCCGCCGTTGTCATGGTGCGCATACCGGTCAGCCAGGTCAAAGAGGCGTCAGAATGCGGAACCGGGTCCCAGCGATACTGACCAAGGCTGATCACATCCGGGTCGATACAGGGCGCGGACTTCCAGTAGGGCAGGTCAATTTTCTCATAGCGATGCGAATGCTTGACCGAAGGGCGAATGCGGTAGCACCACGTCCGCTCGGGTGGATTCGCGGTGAAGGCCGTGCCGCTGAGCTGTTCGCCATAGAGGCCATAGTTGCAGCGCTGCGGGCTGTTCATGCCCTGCGGCAACGCGCCAGGCAGCGCCTCGGTCTCAAAGTCATTGCCGAAGCCAGGCATATAGCCGGGATGCGTTCCTACAGGTGTGACAGCCTGCGTCAGACTATGCGGTTCAGCCTTGTTGGACATCGTGAACTCCTCGGTTTTCTGCTTGTGAATTATTAGTTGTTTTTGTAACTAACAAGCATGTCCCAAGAAAAAGATGATTTTGATCTGCAGAATTTTTTGCCGTTCCTGTTGAATCAGGCAGCTGAAGCAGCCTCATTGGAGTTTCAGCGCCTCTACAAAGAACGCTATGGCATGCTGCGCAGCGAATGGCGGGTGCTGTTCCATCTGGGTGTCTTCGGCACTCTGACCGCGAAAGAGATTGGCAAGCGCGCGAAACTGCACAAAACCAAGATCAGCCGCGCGGTTCATAGGCTGGAACAAAGCCGCTACCTCAAGCGCACAAGGGATGAGGACGACCGAAGGGTTGAATGGCTGACACTGACACCTGCCGGTCAGACCGTCTATCGTGAACTGAGCGGTATAGCTGAGCGCTATGACGCGAAACTGGCGGGCGCATTCTCGGAAGAAGAGGCCGCCATGCTGAGGAAAATGCTGCGGCGACTAGCAGGGATGGCATAAGGTCTAGTAATTTCCATGACGCGGCCCACATTCAGGGCAGTACTTTGGCGGACAATTCCATGACCTCTTCTGATCCCATCTTTGATCTAATCGACTGGCTTGTTTCGAAAGGGCTTGAAGGGGCTGGTCAGGAAGAATTGCTAGACGGCTTTTGCAACCGCCTGATTGATCTGGGCCTTCCGCTGATGCGATTCCACGCGGCGCAGTCGACGCTGCATCCGCTTTATGGCGGCACTGGCTATAGCTGGTATCGGGATTCCGGCGGGGAATCCGAGCGGTTCGCAAACACCGACACCCCAAGCGAAGTCTGGCAACGCAGCCCTCTCTATGCGCTTTTGCATGAGGACATGGATGACCTTCGCGTTCGACTGGTTGATCAGAACGAACCCAGCCGTTTCCCCTTGTTGAATGACCTGCGAGAGATCGGAGCGACGGATTACTACGCAACGGGCGTGTCGTTTGAACGCTCCGAACAGGTGCGTCCGGCGGGTGAGAAAAAGATCGGTGACGGAGTGCTGATGTCCTGGACCAGCGACGCTCCCACCGGTTTTGATGACAGCGATCTGGGGAAAATCCATGTAGCTCTGCCGCATCTTGGGCTTGCGTTGAAATCCGCCAAGAACCAGACCATGGCCAAGGATCTGATGCGCGTCTACCTTGGACGCGATGCGGGGCGGCGTGTCCTATCTGGCGAAATCCGTCGCGGTTCGTTGCAACAGATTGATGCGGTAATCTGGAATTTCGACCTCGAAGGCTTCACCACCCTGTCCGAGGATATGCCGGGTCACGAGATCATCGACATGCTGAACGACTATCTGGCCGTTGCCGTGGGCGTGGTACACGACAATGGTGGCAACATCCTAAAATTCATGGGTGACGGGCTGATGGCCATGTTCGACGTGGGAGAGAGCGATGCCGATGCCCGCGCGGCTCTCGCCGCCGTCGCCATGCTGCAAAGCCGGATGGAAGAGCTGAACGCGCAAAGACAGGCGAATGGGCTGAGGGTGGCGAATTTCACTCTGGCGCTACATTCGGGTGAGATCCTCTATGGCAATATCGGATCAGAAACTCGGCTGGATTTCACGGTGATTGGTCCTGCGGTCAATCAGGCGGCCCGGATTGCCGGGATGCATCGGTCGTTGGGCCAGAGGATTCTCGTCTCCGACGACGTCGCCCGCGCCGCACAACCTTGCAGCCAGGAACTGATTTCGGTCGGGCGCTACATGTTGCGCGGTGTGAACGAACCGAAAGAGCTGTTTACGATCTACAGCCCCACGCAGGTCTCGGAAGAGACAGAGGTTAAGAACGCAACGTAACGGTGGCGTGGCTCGTGCCGTGGTGAAACCTTCTGGTCAAATGGGAAAAAAGGGGCGGGCCGTCTAGGCCCGAAGGGTGCGCATGTTCGGGAAGGTTCTAAAATACGCGGTTGGGACGTTGGCGCTGGCTGTTGTCGCAGCAGGCGGCTACCTATGGATCGCGCCTCCGGATCTGTTGAAAGTGGGCACCAACTACTCGGCCAAGATCGTTTGTTCGAACGTATTCCTGGCCGGGCGCGACGCAGAGACTGTGCTGCAAAGCGATGTGCAGGCGCCGGGGCATCCGTTGCTGAAGCAGGTTTCGGTCAGCGTCGACGAAAAGGGCCAATCGGTTGAGGCGCGGATGTTTGGCTTCTTCGCTCTGGCCACATCCCAGTATCGGCCCGGTTTGGGATGCACCAATGTTCATATGGCACAGCTGGCAGATCACACATTGCCCGAACCCACGCCCGTACCCAACGGTCTTTGGCCGCATGGAAATGAGGTGGTTCTGTCCGAGAACGCCGCGCTGGCCGAAGTATTGTCGGACCCGTCCATGCTGGGAGAAGGCTACCGTGCTGTCGTGGTGGTCAAAGACGGGCGCATCTTAGCCGAGGCCTATGCTGATGGCTTTAGTGCCGAAACCCCCTTGTTGGGATGGTCCATGACCAAAACGATCACCGCAGGGTTGATTGGTACGTTGATCCAATCGGGCGACATGGCGCTGGGCGATGATCTGACGGATATCTTCCCCGATTGGGCCCGCGACTCGCGCGGCAACATCACGGTCGAGGACATGCTAGCCATGTCCAGCGGTCTGCAATGGGATGAGGAATATGGCGACGTCTCGGACGTAACGCGGATGCTGTATCTCAAGGATGATATGGTCGGGTTCGCCGCAGGACGCCCCGCAGCCTATCCCACCGCGACCGAGTTCAGCTATTCCTCGGGCACGTCCACAGTTCTGTCGCGGGTGTGGCAGGGCCAGCTTGAAGAGGGCGACCTCGGCTACCCGCGCACAGCACTATTCGACCCTCTGGGCATGCACTCAGCTGTGATGGAGACCGATGGGGCAGATACATTCGTGGGTTCAAGCTACATGTACGCCACCGCGCGCGACTGGGCGCGCTTTGGGCAGTTTCTGCTGCAAGGCGGTGTTTGGAAAGGGCAACAGATCCTGCCCGAAGGCTACACCGATTGGATGTTTGAACCTGTCGCAATCTCGGACGGAGCTTATGCCAAAGGGCATATGTGGCTGGACGGCCCACGTGGTGAGCCGCAATTCGAGGACACCGTCTGGCTGCAGGGCCATGACGGCCAATCCGTCGGCATTTTTCCTTCGCAAGATATGGTCGTAGTGCGTTTGGGGCTGACGCCGTCACGGTTGGGATATTCGCCATTGCCTTTGGCCAAGGCTCTTATCGCGGCTGTGGGCGACGGCTGAGTTGCTGCAGCGTACGGACGGCTGTCGCAGGTTTTCCTCTTGCGCAAACCTGTTGCGTCGATCTCTGAAAAGAGATGCCAGCGCGGATTGGCCAAAATCGGGCTGCTATCCTGAAGAAGAAGCACTTGCTCGCAGGCAAATCGGTCCGATCGCACTCCTTCTAGCCTTCGATGCTGACCAGCCCCGAAAACTCTTTTCTCGCGACACTTAGAATAATCTCCGAAAGGAAGGCGAACGTCTTGTGATGGCCGCTGGATTTTCGCCAAACCAGACCGATGGACCTGTTCAACCGTCCCGGGCGATAGGGCACCAGAACTACATCTCCGCCGACCTCTGGAATTTCAGATGCGGCGTAGAGTGACGGAAGGAAGGACACGCCGATATTCATTGCTGTCATCTGCCGAATTGCGTCAAGACTTGTACCCTCGTAGTCGTAAAGGAGGTTGGCCCCCAAGCTATTGGCGAGGTCTGCAACTTGGTTGTGAAGCGTGAATCGACGAGAGAGAGCCAGAATGTTCTCACCCTTCAGATCTTCGTCATTGGCTATTTCTTTTTGGGCGAGACGGTGATTTCGGGCCACCGCAAGTTTCAGAGGTTCCCGAAGCAGGCGTAGGATTGTGACGTCTGACGAGCTCACCGGCAGTTGCGTCAAAATGAAATCATGTACCCCGCTTAGGAGCCCTTGCAACAGCTCGGATGGTGCCCCATCTCGCACCATCAGTTTTAGGCTCGGGTGGTTTTCGTGCAGGTGGTGAAAAACACGTGGCAAAAGGTACGGGCCGAGGGTTGGTGAAGATCCTAGTCGGAACGTGCCCGCAAGCTCGGATTTCATCCGGCCGGATGTCTCTTGCAGCAAAGCGACCTCTGACAAGATGCTCCGGGTTTTTTCCAGTACTTCGCGCCCCTCTGGTGTCAGCACAGCTCCGGCTCTGCCGCGCTCGACCAGTTTCAGTTCAAGCGCGGCTTCGAGATTGGCAATCTGCAGGCTGAGAGACGGCTGGCTGATGCCTATCCGTTCAGCGGCTTTTCTGTAGTGACCAGTTTCGGCCAGCGCTCGAAAGTAAGCCAGTTGTTTTAGCGTCAGTTGCAATTCCATTGATAGGTTTTTCCAATCAAACATTCTAACACAATAGGCTATTATATTGGACCGAAACAACCATCATTACCATGTGGCCTATTTCAGAGCGCTTGTTTTTGGTGCGTTTGCTCGGAGGATTTCATGAATATTCAAAACGAATTCGCTAGAACTGATGGCGTCCGCGCGTTGCGAGACTCAATCCAATTGCCAACTTCGCGTTCGCAGGGTGTCCTTTCGAAGGGCGAAATTGACTGGTGCAAGATGCGCGGCATTGAATTGGCATATGATCCTGTGCAAATCGGATGGGTGCCTCTGCTTTGTGAGGATGACATATCTGAAACCTCCAGCCGGCCTCAATCTCAGCAAATTCAGTTGCGCCCCTGGCAGGCGCGGGATGCAGATGACTATGTTGCCATGCTCTCGTCAGAACGCTTGTGGCAATATTTACCCGACCGATACCCGGGCCCAATCAGCGAGGATGACGCGCGACAGTTGATCGAGTTGACGGGTGAAGACCATCACGAAGTCTTGGCCGCTTCGATAGACGACACTGTCATCGGACAAGCCCGAATGCTGAGAGTGGGACAAGACAGCGCCGAAATTAGCTATTGGATCGGCGAGCAGCATTGGGGCAAAGGGTATGCCAGCTCCATCGTAGCGCAATTCTGCACACAGTGCTTGCGTCTAAACCCTGAGATTAGTCGGCTTTTTGCGGTTGTGCACGAGAGCAATATTGCGTCCCAATCGATCCTCAAGAAGTGCCGCTTTGCCGAGATCTCTCGAGACTCTGTCTGGATAACATTCGATCGCTACCGCCGCGCGTCTTAGGCTGTAGTGCCCGATTGGGGTTGCCAGGTCTGGCGAGTAAGCGGTTCAAATAGCGCTTAGAAGTCGATCTCGACGCCGGGCAAGTTCAACTCGCGCATCATGTCGCGCAGCTCCTGACGCGCGGCGATGTTCGAGATGTTCAGCTGTTTGACGCCGATATCTTTGAGGTCCAGCAAAGTCAGGCCACGGGGAAAGAGCTCGCGGAAGATGACCCGCTCGGAAAAGCCCGAAGCGACGCGGAACCCGATGCGTTGCGACAGCATCTCGATCGCGCGTTGCATTTTTTCCTTGTTGACCATGCGCTGAGTACCCACCCGGTTGCGCACGACGACCCAGTCGATCGGTTTCAAACCAGCCTGCGCCCGTAATTGCCGCGCGTTCCAAACCATTTCGGAATAGACCGAAGGGCCGAGGATCTTCTCACCTTTGGAGTCAATCCGGGCTAGCAGGTCGAAATCAATGAAACTGTCGTTCAGTGGTGTGATCAGCGTATCGGCCAGCGAATGCGCCACTTGGCTGAGGCGGGTATGTGAGCCGGGGCAGTCGATCAGGATAAAATCGCTGTCGTTCTCAAGCTGCGAAACAGCCGCCGACAGGCGATGGTCATAGATGTTCTCACCTGGTTTCAGGGTGCTGGCGTCGATCTCGGGCAGGTCGTGGTGGCGTGGGCTGGGCAGAGTCGCTTCAGCGTTTTTCAGAAAGTTCGCCCTGTTCTCGAAATAGCGTCCCAAGCTTCGCTGCCGCAGGTCCAGATCCAGCGTGCTGACCTTGCGGCCCAGACGCGCCAGAGCGGTGGCTACATGCATGGAAACGGTCGATTTGCCTGCGCCGCCCTTTTCGTTCCCCACTACGATGATATGTGCCATGCCGTCGTTCCCAAGCCCTACCGTGTTTGTCCACACGTTGTTATGAGCCACTATATGTTGTGTCAGCGGGGAAGAAAAGAACCTCGGGGCGTTGTTTCGACCAATATCAGGCTCTAATTTGGAAAACCCAATCGCTTTGGCAGTTTAGAACGCCATGCTTGCCAAAACCGGGTCCGTGATTCACTCTTTAATCGGGGATCGGACAGGAGGATACCGGTTGGAGCAACTGTTCCTGAGCGTTCTGAACGTGGTTTTACCGGTCCTGATTTGCGTGGGCATCGGGTATGGGCTGGCGATCAGCAAGTCTCCGTTTGACAACAAGGTGGTCGGAGGGATCGTCTCGCGGGTCGGCTATCCGACCCTCATCCTATCGCATCTGGCAGGCACCAAGCTGAATGTGGGCACGTTTCTGGATATGATGAGCGCCGCCGCGCTCGCGGTGGCCAGCTTTGGCGTTCTGGGTTTTGTGGCGCTGCGGTTTCTGCGCCTGCCTGTAAGGGCGTTTCTGACGCCTCTGATGCATGGGAATGTGGGCAATATTGGCCTACCGATCACTCTGCTGGCGCTGGGCGATGCGGGGATGGCCTACACAATGGCCTTTGTCGTCGTTGTGCTGATCAGCATCTTTACCGTTGGCATGTGGATCCCGGCGGGTGTGTTCTCGGTCAGAAAGCTGGTCACATCGCCGATCATCTATGCCGTGGCCCTGTCGCTGATCCTGATGGCCACAGGGACCAGCCTGCCGCAACCGATCGCCAAGTCCTTCGATATCCTGGGCGGGTTGTCGATCCCGCTGATGTTGCTGACACTGGGCCACACGCTGGCAACGCTAAGGATTGCCAGTCTGGGGCTTGCCGTCTTGCTGACCGGGCTGCATCTAGTCATGGCTGTGGGCATCGCCATGGGTCTAGTCTGGCTCTTCGGCTTCACAGGTGCCGAGCGCGGCGCCCTGATCCTGTGCTGCCTGATGCCGTCCTCGGTGGCGACATACCTGTTCATCGACCAGCACGTACCGGAATACGGCCCGGATGTCGCCGGGTTCATCCTTGTGTCTACCCTGACCACCATACTTGTTCTACCGCTGGCCCTGACTTATTGGATTTGATGTAAACCCTATGCTCGGCTGCAAAAATCGCTAATCTACTGATAAACTGCGGTAAAGAGCCACAAGCTCAGGGTGACACGATGAACGGAAAGACGCCGACAGACGTAACCCCACAAGCCCGCGCCCGCGTGGTGCTGGCGATGACAGCAATCTGCATGATGGTTGTGGGGTTTAACACCACCGCCGTTGCGACGATCCTGCCCAACCTGAAAGCCGAATTCGACCTGACACCGTCCGGCCTGCAATGGGTAATGGCGATCTATACCGTCGCCAGCGCCTCGCTTGTTACCATCGTCAGTCGTCTGGGCGATATCACTGGCAAGATGGGGGTTTTCTTCTTTGGTATGGTCGTCTTTGCCTTCGGATCTGGCTCGGTCCTGTTTGCGCAAGACGCAACGATGCTGTTAATCGGGCGCGGTGCGCAAGGCGCGGGGGCGGCGGCGTTGTTCGGAACCTCTCTTTCCCTGCTGACAGCGGCGACTCCTGAGGAGCAGAGAGCCGGTGTCACCGGTTTCTGGGGCGCGATTGTCGGGCTGGCTATCGGAGTTGGTCCCATCGTAGGCGGTGCCTTTGGGCATTACATTAGCTGGCGCGCGGTGTTTGCCGCCGATCTGGTTCTGCTGGTCGTGGCCTTCACCATTGGATTGCATGTCAGCAAACGGAAGTACGTGCCTGACACACGCCTTGCCGGGGCACGATTCGACTATCCCGGAGCAGTTGCCATTCTGTTGTTTCTCGGGCCGCTGTCCTTTGCGCTTAGCAATGGGGAAAGCGGCGGGTGGAGCACTCCACTGACGCTTATACCGCTGGCAGTGGCGGCCCTGGCGACCGTCCTGCTGGTCATTGTCTCGCGTCGCAGTGATGACCCGTTGATCGAGTTGCGGTATTTCCGCCATCCGCGTTATTTCATGGCCGCCGCGGGAATGTTCTTTACCGGTTTCACGCTTTTCTGTTTCTTTGTCTATTTCAACACGTTTGTGCAATCGCCGGATGCCTTTGGCTATACCTCCATCGGTGCAGGATTGGCGATCATGCCGCTTAGCCTCAGCATGTTTGTCATATCTGTCACCGCGCCCCGCTTTCTGGCGCCCTACAGTTTCCAGTGGCCGGTTGCGATCGGACTGGGGGCAATGGCATGTGGGTTCCTATTGCTGACGACAGTTTCGAATACCACGCAATATTCCGAGATATGGTGGAAGCTGCTGATAGTTGGCATCGGGTTGGGTATCTGTTTCTCGCTTCTACCACGCCTCGGCCTTCGCCTGTTGCCCGAAGAGCATGTTGGACAGGGCTCAGGCGTGATCAACGCCTGTCTCTATTTCGGAGCCACCTTGGGGGCAGTGGTCGGTGGGTTGGCAGAGTCCATGACCATTCGTCGGGGCCTGTCCGAAGTGATTGACGCACTGCCCTCCGGATCAACGCAGCGTGCTGATCTGGCGCATGCGCTGACCCACGGCAAACCTGGCGAGGTCCAGCAGTTACTCACCAGCTTGGAGCCGACTGCAGGAACAGCTCTGGCTGAGGCTATGCGGGATTTGCAGGACAACGCCTTTGACAGCGCAATGGTGGTCGCTGCGATTGCCGCCCTGATCGGGATGGTTTTGGCGCTGTTGCTGCTACGCGGGCCAGTGCCACCACTGCACAGTGCAGTGGAGCTGACGAAGTAAGAAAGTTGCTGATCCGATTTCATTTTGAAACAGGTCAGCGGGGCGCGGCGTGCATCATGCATTTAGTCGGAAACAAAAAAAGGCCGCCCCCAAGGGACGGCCTTTCGAAATCGAACGTGGCAAGACTTAGAAGCCCAGACCTTCGTATTTCTTTTTGAACTTCGACACGCGGCCGCCGGCGTCCATCAGGCGCGACGAGCCACCGGTCCATGCAGGGTGCACGGAGGGGTCGATTTCCAGAGCGAGCTGATCGCCTTCGCTGCCCCAGGTGGATTTCATCTGAACAACGGTGCCATCGGTCATTTTGACGTCGATGACGTGATAATCGGGATGGATGTCTTTTTTCATCTTTCCGTTCCTTACGCTTCGGCGCCAGCTTTGGGCTTGTAGTTGGTGACCTCTGCGATACGTGCGGATTTACCACGACGGGTGCGCAGGTAGTACAGTTTGGCACGACGGACGCGGCCACGGCGAACAACGGTGATGCTGTCGATGTTGGTCGAATGCAGCGGGAATACACGCTCCACGCCTTCGCCGAACGAGATTTTGCGGACGGTGAACGAACCGGCGATGCCGTTGCCACCTTTACGCGCGATGCAGACACCTTCGTAGTTCTGCACACGGGTACGCGACCCTTCGGTCACTTTAAAGCCGACACGAACGGTGTCACCGGCTTTGAAATCGGGGATGTCTTTCCCCAGGGCGGCAATCTGTTCCGCCTCAAGCTGTGCGATCAGGTCCATCGCATTCACTCCTATCTGCTCGTGGTTGGTCCACGAAGTTTGGGCACGGCCTGAGAGCTCTTGGTCTTCACCGGGTCCTGCGTACAGCCCGCCAGAGGTCAGATCGAATGTTCCTTTGGTCCGGTCTGCCCTGACACGCGGTGGCCGAAGAAAGCCAAGCGTTGCGCCATAAAACAAACCAAAACACCGGAGTCGCATCACGCGGCACCGGATTGCGCTGCTTTAGGGGGTTTGCGGACAGGGATCAAGCCCAAATCGCAGGCACCGGCGGTGGGATTTTGCCAATTCCCGAATGCGACGTTGCTTTGTGCGTTGGATCAGGCATTCTGAGGTCAATTACAAGAGCAGTTTTTTCAGGCTGAACCAATGACCCGAGTTGCAATCATGCTGGCCCTGGCAGCCGCTGTTTTGGTGTCCTGCGGACGCAGAGGACCTCCGCCGCAGGTCGTAGACGCCACGCCGGGCGTGGACCGGACCGCGCCCGCCGTGATCTACCCCGATTTTGGCGATGCCGACCCTTATGACTGGGACGGACGACATCCCGGCCTGTATCCGGTTCATGGGTTGGATGTGTCACGTTGGCAGGGGCCGATTGACTGGCGGCAGGCCAAGGCCTCGGGCGTCAGCTTTGTGTTCATGAAAGCGACCGAGGGGGGTGATTTTACCGACCCGATGTTCGACGAACATCGCCGCGGCGCGCAGGCGGCGGGTGTGCCGTGGGGGGCGTATCACTATTACTATTTCTGCCGACCGGCCCGCGAACAGGCGCAGTGGTTCATTCAGAATGTCCCGAAAGGCGCGGACCTGCCGCATGTGCTGGACATGGAATGGACGCCGCATTCGAAAACCTGCACCCTGCGCCCTGATGGCAAAATCGTCCGGGCCGAGGCGCAAAAGTTCCTCGATATCCTCGAACGGCACTATGGTCGCCGACCCATCGTCTACACGACTGTGGACTTCTACCAGGATACCGACATCGGACGGCTGTCAAAGACCGAGTTCTGGCTTCGCTCGGTCGCAGGACATCCTCGCCAGGTCTATCCCGGCGCGGTCTGGAGGTTCTGGCAATACACTGGCACCGGGCTGGTGCCGGGCGTACAGGGTAAGGTCGACATCAATGTCTTTAGCGGCCCGCCCGAGATTTGGGCGCAGTGGAAAGGGTAGACGCCTTAGGATTGAGGCGCCGCGTAGTTTTCCACGGTGCCGCCCGCGACAAGGTGATCGAGCCTGCGCGCGCGTTCCTCACCGTAGGCATTGCGCAGCCAGAACGCTTCTCCTTGGGTCAGCACGCGGCGGTCAAAGCCGCGCTCGCTCAGGCAGCGGTCTACCTGATCCATCTCGCCTTGCGCCCTGAGTTCGTGTCGGCTGCCATATGCAAGCACAGAACCGACCAAAGGTGACGACATCAGGATGAAGGCGGGATAGGCTCCGATCACTGCGGCATTCCCGCCGATGTCAGCTTCGTTCGAGCAAGACAATACCGCGTTTCGAGCGGATGCCATATTGTGTCCGGCCTGAGTTGGCACGGAGTCTTCCAAAGCACTGGTTGCACATGCCGAGACAAGTACGCAGCCCAAAAGTACTAGCTTTTTCATGAATTCCCGTTCTTTCAAATGTGCGAATTTTTGAGTCCATCGCAAAACTCAGAGATGAGTATCCCGCGATTTCTTCAACTTCAATTAGCATCGGCTTTAACTGTGGACCTGCGGTTTGCGGGCCACAGTTGCCTGTATCATTTGATAGATTTCTGCCTGGCGCGAACGTATTCGTCCCACACATCAGGCCGCCGTTCCCGCGTTATGTCCTCGGCCATCTGTTGGCGCCATTCGGCGATGCGGCCGTGGTGGCCGGACATCAGGACCTCGGGGATCGGGCGGCCGTTCCATTCTGCGGGGCGCGTGTATTGCGGGTGTTCCAGCAGGCCCGAGGAAAAGCTCTCTTCCTCGGTCGAGGCCTGATTACCCAGCACGCCGGGGATCAGCCGCACGGTGGCGTCGATCAGAGCTTGCGCCGCGATCTCACCGCCGGTCATGACGAAATCGCCAAGGCTGACCTCTTGAACGCCGTAATGCTCCAAAACGCGCTCATCTACGCCTTCGAACCGGCCGCAAAGCAAGGTCATCCCGGCGCATCGCGCGAGGTTTTGCATCATCCGTTGGTCCATGCGCTTGCCGCGCGGGCTGAGGTAGATCAGCGGCCAGTTGCCTCGGATACCGGCCATGGTCTGTTCGATGGCAGGCCCCAACACGTCGGCCCGCAGCACCATACCTGCGCCGCCGCCTGCGGGTGTGTCATCCACATTGCGGTGTTTGCCGATTCCGAACTGCCGCAGATCAACAGTTTCCAGCTGCCAAAGCCCCTCTTGCAAGGCCTTGCCCGTCAGGCTTTCGCCTAGAACGCCGGGGAAGGCGCTGGGAAACAAGGTGATGATCTTGGCCTTCCACACGCCGTGCAGATCTGGCGTCGGCGTCATCAACTCGCGCGGTTGCAGAGTGGGGCGGATGGCCTTTCGACCGTGAGATTTGCTTGGTGTATCTGTCATGACTGGGAAACCAGATCGTCCTTGGCGCGTTTGATGAGGGCCTTCTTTTGCGCCATCAGGGCCGCATCGTCCAGCGCGGAACGGTTCAACTCCAGCAGTTCCAGCAGAACATCATCGGCAGGACGGGTCTTGTGCGGCTCAGGTGCGATCAATTTGAACATCTTGTCGCGCGGCAGGTTCAGAAATGCCGCAAACGGAGCGCCCGGACCAAAACGCCGCTTGCGCAGGTCCTCCATCCACTCGGTCTGGACCTTGACCAGCGGCAGCCGGTCCTGAAGCATATCCGCAGTCTCTTTCGGCGATGACAAATGGTTCAGCGTGTCTCGGAAGCTGTCATAGTCCTGCACTAGCCGCGTCCGCTTCAAATCATGTGCCCAGAGACTGCGCATCCAATCCTCACGCTGTCTCAAGGACAGATAGATCGTGAGGTCGACCGGCTCAGGCCCCAGACGGTCTGTCACCTGCTCAACCAGCGTCGTCGCCAATTCCGGGGTCGCCCCGTAGCCTTCGGCGCTGTTACGACTGGGGCGCAGGCCGGCGAAGTTTTCCTCGCTGAGGATCAGGCCGCGACTGTTGCCAAAGTTGATCGGTTCCAGCAGCGCATTCACACCTGTTTCGAACTCGGCCAATGTGCTGTTCATCCGATAGACCGAATGCCGCGTGGCGATGTCTGCAAGTCCGGTTTTGCGGGTCTTGTAGGGCAGGATCAGCGAGAAATGCGGCCAGATCAGGTGGCGGTTCTTGTAGAGAAACGACTGCGCAACGGTGGTGCCGGTCTTGTGCAAACCCAGATGCAGCAGAACGCGCCGCATCAGATCAGGCCTTCTGGCGGATCCGCGACGATGCGACCGGCCTCAAGATCAACTGTCGGTACAGCGTCCAGAGTAAAGGGCAGTAGGACAGTCGATTTCAGACCCGGCCCGTGCAATTCCAACAAATCCGCCGCGCCGTGATTTTGCACGGACTTCACCTTGCCCAGCAGGGTGCCGCCGGTGTCATACACCTCGAGCCCGATCAGATCGGTGTGATAGAACTCGTCATCCGGCAGCGAAGGCAGTTGATCACGCCGGGCATACAGGCGCAGGCCGTTTAGGGCGTCCGCCTCTTCTTTGGTTTCAACCCCTCCCAGACGCGCGGCAAATCCGTTTTTGATTGCGCGGGTCAGCACCACTGGAAAGCGCTCTTTGCCGTCTTCGTCGGTCAGTGGCGAATAGGCTTCGATGTCTTCCGGCACGGCGCAAAAGCTTTTCAGCCGCACCTCGCCGCGCACACCATATGATCCCGCAATGCTGCCGACGCAGATCAGATCACTCATTTGAGCCTTCCGTTATACATAGTCCGTTTCGCCATTGCCCGATCACTTCGCAGGCTTCACGCTGGTTATTGCGTTCAAAGAACACGCCGACAATAAATGCGATCAGCAACAGGATGGGAAGCCGTAACAATCCGAACATCGGCTATCGCACCTCGATTGGCAGAGTCTCGTCGCGGTCTTCCCAACCGGCCCTTTCCAGCTCGGGCGTGTCGGACTCTTCTTCCGGCCAGCCAACGCAGAAATAGCCGATCAGCCGCCAGTTGTCCGGCACGTTCAGATCGGTGTTCATCTGGTCAGGGTCAAGGATTGATACCCAGCCCAACCCCAGCCCCTGCGCGCGCAAGGCGAGCCAGAACAGGGTGATGGCCGAGACAACCGAATAGCGCCGCATCTCGGGCATGGTGCCCGCGCCCAGACCCTGACCTTTGCTGGTGGTGTCATCGCAGAACACCGCCAATTGCACTGGCGCTTCCTGCATGCCCGAAAGTTTGAGGCCGCTATACAGCTGTGCTTTCTCACCGGAATACCCGGCCAGAGCGTCCGAATTGGCGGTTTGGAAATTCTTAAGCGCCGCGTCGCGCGCGGCCTCACTTTCGACGCGGATCACGCGCCAAGGTTCGCTGAGCCCCACGGATGGGGCCAGCAGAAACGCGTCGAGGCAGCGCGTCAGCACTGCCTCGTCCACAGGGTCGGTGCGGAACCGACGCACATCGCGCCGGAGCCGCATCAACAGATCAAACTGCGTGCGAAAATCCTCGGTGAAAGCCTGATCCTGCACGCGTTGGCCTGCTTATTCTTCTGCAGCAGCTTCTTCAGCCGGTGCAGCAGCTGCTTCGGCCGCTTCAGCAGCCTTTGCAGCTTTCTCTTCTGCGCGCTCTTGGGCTTTCTTGCCCGGAGTACCCTTGTTGGGGTTGTTGCGCTCGGCTTTGTCACGGGTGCCAGCAGCTTCGAGCATACGTGCGATACGGTCGGTGGGCTGAGCGCCTTGATCCAGCCAGTACTGGATGCGCTCCATGTTCATTTTCACGCGCTCTTCGCTGTCTTTCGGCAGAAGCGGGTTGTAGGTGCCCAGCTTCTCGATGAAACGGCCATCACGAGGCATACGGCTGTCAGCAGCCACGATGCGATAGAAGGGACGTTTTTTCGAGCCGCCGCGGGCGAGACGAATTTTCATTGCCATGGTGGTATCTCCTTTAGATGGCGTGTGCCGGGAATTGCCCGGTCAATTCTGGTGTTTGTTGATCCGGAGGTTCACTCTTGATGTTTCCGGTGGTGTCGGATGACTTCCTGAATGATGAAATTCAGAAAAGCCTTGGCGAAGTCGGGGTCCAGATCGGCCTCTTTCGCCAGGTCTTCTAGCCGTGCGATCTGCGCGGCTTCGCGCGTGGGATCGGACGGGGGAAGGTCGTGTTCAGCCTTGAGCTTGCCAACGGCCTGCGTGTGCTTGAACCGCTCGCCCAACGTATACACAAGGATCGCGTCAAGCCGGTCGATGCTTTCGCGATGCTCTTTCAGCAGCGTCGCAGCCTGTGTCACGGGGTTGGTCATTGGCCGATCCTTTCGGAGGTCAAAGCAGTTTCAGAGTTATCGATACGCGGATGACGCCACATCTGGGCTTTCTTGCCCAGCAGCTCGGCCTCGCGTTCATAGGTGGCGCCAAGACGCTCGGCCAAAGCGCGCGAGCGTTCATTTGCATGGGCGATATAGGACATAACGCCGTTCAGGCCTTGATGCTGGGCAGCGTAGTGGCGCGCGGCTCGTGCGGCCTCGAAGCCCAGACCTTTGCCTTCGGCCTGCTCCATCAGGGTCCAACCCAATTCTGGCTCATCCCAGCCCGGAGCAAAGATCATACCCGCCCAACCGACGAATGCGCCGCTCGATTTTTCGGTCAGATGCCACAGGCCGAAGCCTTTGAGCGCCCAATGACCCAACCGTTTGGCCAGCGAGTCCCAGCTACCCAATTCATCCTTCGGGCCTCCGACCATATAGCTACGTTCTGTTTTGAAGAACGCGGTCATCGCGGGCAGGTCGTCCTGATGCGGTGCGCGCAGGATTAGACGCTCGGTTTCGAAAGTGGGGATGGTGAAAGAGGTCATGCGTAGGCCTCCATTCCACCATTCACCAGATCCGCCGGGGCTGGGTGCCGCCAGATTTCCGACGTCCCATATTTGGGATGCTCGTAATTGTATTCGAACTGTGCGCCCAGACGTTTGGCAACGGCGATGCTAGCATGGTTTTCGGGGTCGATCAGCGAGATCGCGGTATCCCAACCCAGAACATCGTATGCGTAGCTGCGCGCTGCAAACCCAGCCTCAGTCGCGTATCCCTTGCCAGTGGCGTGGGTCAGCAGCGTCCAGCCAACCTCGGGTTCAGGCCAGCCTTCGGGGCACCAGAGACCGACACGACCAAGATATTCGCCGGTGCTTTTTTCATCGACGCTCCAGTATCCGTAGCCGCGTAACGACCAATGGCCCAGCAGAGCAGCGATCACACGCCACACCTCATCCCGGCGCATCTGACCGCCGACATACTTCGCAGCTTCGCTGGCGAAGAACGCGGTGTCGGCGTCAAGATCAGCCTCGGACGGCGCGCGCAGGATCAGGCGCTCGGTCTCAAGCTGGGGGATATGAGGCGTGAGGGCAGTCATCTACTTCTTTTTGCCAAACCCGCTGAGGCCCTGAGGCAGGCCCATGCCACCGCCCAGTCCGGGCAGGCCACCGGGCATCTTACCGCCCATGGCCTTGGCCGCCTGTTCCAGCGCCTTGGGGTCCATGCCTGCTGCCATTTCCTCGGGCGAGGGGCCGCCTTTACCGAACATGCCCTTCATGGCCTGTTTCAGCATCTTGCCTTTGCCCATCTTGCCCATCTTCTTCATCATGTCCGACATCTGCCGGTGCATCTTGAGCAGTTTGTTGAGGTCGCTGACCTCCATCCCAGAACCCGCCGCAATCCGTTTCTTGCGGCTGGCCTGCAGCAGCTGCGGGTTGGCGCGTTCGCGTTTAGTCATCGACTGGATCATGGCGATCTGCTGGCGCAGGATCTTGTCGTCCAGACCGGCCTGATCCATCTGCTTGGCCATCTTGCCCATGCCCGGCATCATACCCATCATGCCTTGCATGCCGCCCATCTGGATCATTTGTTCCAGCTGCATTTTCAGGTCATTCATGTTGAACTGACCCTTGACCATGCGCTTCATCATGCGCTCGGTCTGTTCCATCTCCATCGTTTCCTGGGCCTTTTCGACCAGAGCAACGATGTCGCCCATGCCCAGAATACGACCAGCGATCCGGTCCGGCTCGAAGGTTTCGAGCGCGTCCATCTTCTCGCCCAGACCAACAAAACGGATCGGCTTGCCGGTGACAGCGCGCATCGACAGCGCCGCACCGCCGCGCCCGTCACCGTCCATCCGGGTAAGGACCACGCCGGAAATGCCGACCTTGGCGTCGAACTCCTCGGCGACTTCAACCGCGACTTGACCGGTCAGGCCGTCAACGACCAGCAGGGTCTCGCGCGGGTCAACAACGTTACGGACCTGTTCGACCTCGTCCATCAGGACTTCGTCGATATGCAGACGGCCCGCTGTGTCGAGCATGTAGACGTCATAGCCGCCCAGTGTCGCCTGTTGCTTGGCGCGTTTGGCGATGTCGACGGGCGATTGGCCCGGAACGATTGGCAGCGTATCGACACCGACCTGCGTACCCAGAACGGCCAGCTGGTCCATCGCCGCCGGGCGATAGACGTCTAGCGAGGCCATCAGGACCTTTTTTCCCTCTTTCTCTTTCAGTCGTTTGGCGAGCTTACCGGTGGTCGTGGTTTTACCCGAGCCCTGCAGACCGACCATTAGGATCGGGGCGGGCGGGTTGTCGATCTTCAGCTTGCCGGGGTCTTCTTCGCCACGCAGAGTTTCGACCAGCGCGTCGTGCACGATCTTGACGACCTGCTGGCCGGGCGTGATCGACCTGGTCACCGCCTGGCCGGTCGCCTGCTCCTGAACCTTCTTGACGAAAGCGCGCGCCACCGGCAGCGAGACGTCGGCCTCAAGCAGGGCAACTCGCACCTCGCGCAGGGCGGTTTTGACGTCTTCCTCGGACAGCGCACCTTGTTTCGTCAGCCGGTCAAAGACGCCAGAGAGGCGTTCGGATAGATTTTCAAACATGCCTTCGGCCTCCTATGCCGGTTATCTGATGGCGTGCCCTACATAGGATGCGCCGGTTAAATGCACAAACGCCCCCACGGGCGAAACTCGCTGGTGGGGGGCGATCCCTGAACGACTCAAGGGACCGGAAGGTCATACGCTTCCGGATGTTTGGATCCGGCTTTAGGCGGATTGGCTGTCAGAGTCAACCTTGTGCGCCGGAAGCCAGGCATTGACCGCATCGACCATGCGCTGTGCGCCTCCTCCGCTGACATAGGCTTCGACAATCGGGTGACGGCCGGCACTCATGCCCTTTTCCAGAATCAAAACGGGGCGATGCATCTTGGACGAGTTTCCTTTGCGACTCGAGGTGGTGGTTTCCACCTCGGCATGGGAGAGGTTCGACAGATCATGTTCCACGGTGTCATAACCAAAAATCGATTGGCGGCGGATAAGGATGCTGTTCGAGCGACGGTCCAATATGACCTGCACGCGTCGCACAAAGACGCAGAAGGCGCCAAAGCCCAAACCGCCACCGACCAGTGCAAAGAAAATGCCAAAAAAAATACCCTCACCCCCTTCGGTGGCCATGAAGAGGCCTGCGCCGACGAAACAGAGGATGAAGACAACCAGCATGATGCCCATCAGCCAGGGTGTATTGGACAGTATCAATTGGTCCGGGGTGTTGCGCGTGACTTTCATGGCGGCACGCTAGCATCGAATTCTAGGGCTGTCGTGGCTTGAATTCGCCCGCATGTTGCGCGATTAGCGCGTCAAACAGGAGGCTTTCATGGACGCATCATCCGCTTTTCAGGACACATTGCCGCTCAGTTCCGATGCGTTGTTGGCGCAGTTGGATGATTGGGGGTTGGCGTATCGGCTGCATTCTCATGTGCCACTGCGCACAGTTGAGGATGCGAAGGCAGTTGAGGGCCAGTTCATGGTGCCGGGCGAGAATGCGTTGCGGTTGAAGAACCTGTATCTGCGCGACAAGAAAAAGCGCAACTATCTGGTGACGCTGGAGCAGAGCCGCGAGATTGATCTCAAAGCGCTAGGCGCTGAATTGGGGATCGGCAACCTGTCTTTTGGCTCGGCGGATCGCTTGTTGGAGCACCTCGGCATCCGTCCGGGTGCAGTCAGCCCGCTGGCGATGATCAACGGGGTTCAGAATAACGTGCGGTTCTTCATGGACGCAGCGGTGCAACAGGCCGACGTGATCTACATGCACCCGCTGGTCAATGACCGAACCGTCGCAATGACGCAGTCCGATTTGATGGCGTTCTTCGACCGGATCGAATGCGACGTGACCTGGCTGCCTTAGTCACTCCTCCAACGCTTGTTTCAGCGCGGCGGCTACATGGGCCGCCGAAGGGTTGATGAACAAATGTCCGTCGGCTTCGAACACCGGGTCATCCAGATGGTTGGGGAAAGCCAGTGGCAGTTCCGTACAAGCCAGCAGGATGGCCGTGCCCGGTTCTGCATGCTTGTTACAAAAGGCCAGCAGCCGGTCATGAGCGGATTCTGACGCACCACCATAAAACTCGCTGTCGATCATGGCCTGCATCTCGGCGATTTCGACTTCGGGCAGACGATCATTTGCGGCGAGGCCCTCCTGTGCCAACCTGTCGGCGTAGTTGGTCGCCTGCATGGTCACCGCCGTGCCCAAAACCAGCGCCCGTGACGCGCCTGTTGACGCGGTGACCTCGGCCGTCGCGTCGAAGATGCTGAGAATGGGCATCGACACCCCCTGCCGGATCGCATGAAGACGTGCGTGCGGAGTGTTTGAGGCGATGATCCCAAAATCACATCCCGCGTTCTCCAAGGTCAGAAGCGCTTCGCGAAACACCGCGTCGAATGCAGCCCAACTGGTCTCATCACCGGCCACACCGCGCAAGGCCCGTGTTTTGGCTTGCGTGACGGACTCGATTGTCATCGGTGGAATGGGTAGGGGGGACCCGTGTCCACGCGCGGCGAAGTGGCGGCTCGCCCCTTGGGAAATCGCGCGGTAGTAATCCACCGTCGAGGCCCAGCCAACGCCCCCGAGAATTCCGATCTTTTTCATTGCAAACGCCCAATCCGCAGAAAGCTACTGCTGCGCAGATTGGACGTTTCGCTTTGCTTTGGCCAGAGCCAGATCAGGCTGCCAGTTCACCAATGGCTTTGTGGGCATTTTTGACGGACGAGTCGGCGTCAATGGCCAATTGATCTGCAGCTACGACGTCGACGTCAGTGATGCCGATGAAGCCTAGAACATGCTTGGCGTAATTGGTTGCAAAGTCGATTTCAGACCCAACTGCCGTTCCACCTGATGCGATGGCCAGAACGGCGCGTTTGCCTTCCAGCAGGCCTTTGGGGCCGTTTTCGGTGTAGGAGAACGTCAAACCGGCCCGGGCAACCAGATCAATCCATGCCTTGAACGCCGCCGGGACCGAGAAGTTGTAGATCGGCAGGCCGATCACGATGGTATCGGCGCGTTGCAGTTCGTTCACCAGCTCGTCGGACAGGGCCAGTTGATCGCGCTGAACAGCATCGCGTTGGTCTGCCGGGGTGAAGTTTGCTGCGATCCAGTCCTCGGTCAGCAGCGGCAGGGGGCTGGCCAGATCGCGGCGGATGATGCGTTCCGCGCCAAGATGCTGGACGACGCGATGCGACAGATCGCGGGTTGCTGATCCGGTGCGGCGGGCCGAGGCGTCGATATGCAGGATTGTTTTGGTCATGATGTCCTCATTGGGGAAATTTCGCTCTGCTCCCAATATGAGCGTTGCGCTGACGAACAAAACTCGGCTAAGTCAACATTGAGTGTTTGAAATTGCACATTATGAGGTCGTGATGGACAATTGGGACGAAGTTAGAACCGCGTATCAGGTGGCCCGTATGGGAACGGTCAGCGGCGCGGCCGAGGTTCTGGGCGTGCATCATGCGACGGTCATTCGCCATATCGACGCCATCGAGGCGCGCCTCGGAGTGAAGCTGTTCCAGCGTCATGCGCGGGGGTACACCCCGACCGAGGCGGGTGAGGACCTGTTGCGCGTGGCCCAAGCGACCGAAGATCAGTTCAACCAGCTGGTCGGTCGCATGAAGGGGCGCGGGGATGATGTCTCGGGTGAATTGGTCGTGACCTCTTTGGCGTCGTTGGCCCCTCTGGTCGTGCCGACATTGACCGAGTTTCAGAGGTCACATCCGGGCCTGATCGTGCGCTATCTGACCGGGGATCGTCTGTTCCGGCTGGAATATGGTGAGGCGCATGTGGCCATTCGTGCCGGTGCCGCGCCTGATCAGCCCGACAATGTTGTACAGCCCTTTGTCGCGCAGGAGGTCGGGCTCTACGCCAGCAAGGATTATATCGCGCGGCGCGGTAAGCCTTTGGGTGTAGAGGATTTTGGCAATCACGCCTTTGTCGGAAATGACGACGAAAACAGCCGCGCGCCGTTTTCGCGCTGGCTGCGGGCAAATGCACCGGTTGAGGCAATGACCTTCCTGTGTTCCAACAACTTCACCTGTGGCGAAGCGGTTCTTGCCGGGGCAGGGATAGGCTTCATGGCCCGTTGGGAGGCCGCGCGCCATCCAGAACTCGAAGAGGTCATGGAGTCATTGCCGGAATGGTCCGGCAAGTTGTGGCTGGTGACCCATGTGGACCTGCATCGCACGACCAAGGTGCAGTCTTTCCTGCAATTCCTGAAAGACCAGTCCAAGGACTGGCTGCCATGAGCCCACAAGCGCGTGGCCATCTGGCCATGCTGGTCTTCTCGGCTCTGGTCGCGGGCAGTTTCTCGTTGGGGTCGATCATCGCCAATGAGATCGCCCCGGCGGCGCTGAACGCGGTGAGGTTCGGGATAGCAGCAGGTGTGATCGGCCTTGCCGCATTGGCCACCACCGGTTTGCCACGCAGCGCGGCGCAGGCGCCTTGGCGGTATCTTGTGCTTGGCGGGCTGTTCGCCACCTATTTCGTGCTGATGTTCTACGGACTGCAAACCGCCCCACCGGTCAGCGCGGCTGCGGTGTTCACCTTGACGCCCGTCATCGCCGCCTTCGCCGGGTGGGCGCTGTTGCGTCAGGTCACAACGCCCCGGATGGCACTGGCCTTGGTGGTCGGCGCGGCAGGTGCGCTTTGGGTGATCTTTCGCGCCGATTGGCAGGCGTTCCGGGCGTTCTCGATCGGAGGAGGTGAGATCATCTATTTCTGGGGCTGTGTCGCCCATGCGATCTACACCCCGATGGTGCGCAAACTGAACCGGGGCGAGCCGGCCGTGGTGTTCACCTTCGGCACGCTCGTCGCCGGATGCCTGTTGCTGACCGGCTTTGGCTGGCGCGATATCCTTGCAACCGACTGGGTCAACCTTCCGGGTATCGTCTGGCTGGGCCTGTTCTACCTGTCCTTCTTTGCGACCGCCGTCAGTTTCGTGCTGGTGCAGTTCGCCGCTTTGCGCCTGCCCTCGGCCAAGGTGATGGCCTATACCTATCTTGTCCCAAGCTGGGTGATCTTGTGGGAGATCGCGCTGGGCAACGGCATCCCGACAGGCCTTATTCTGGGTGGGGTCGGGCTGACCATCCTCGCGCTTCTCATGCTGTTGAAAGACGAAGCGCCCGCTCCGCAAACAGCGCAAGAGTGACTCTTGTGCTTGATACCAGCTGTGGCAGATTTCGACTATTGCGCGAAAGGAACGCAAAATGACCCGAGTTTTCGTGATTGGAACGGCTCTTTTCCTCTGTGGCTGTGCCTCGAACGGCTCTGACCAGAAAGGATCAGATCTACAGGCCAGTTGTGAGGCGCTGGTCTCGGCGGAAACTGGGGTGGCATCTGGCGATGTTCAGGCGACCTCAACCCAGTCAGAGGCAACGGGAACGGTCGTGAGCGTCTCTGTGGCGGGCGCCGAAGCGCCCTGGATTTGCCGGGCGGATGTGACCGGTGTGATCACCGACGTAGAATACAGTCAGGAGGGGTAAACCGGCCCTTTTGAAGGTGTTGAGCCAGATCAAGGCCCTAAATTGCGGTGTCCTCTAGTCTCAAAACTGGAGAGAGGAGGAATTCATGTACAATCACATCATGATCCCTGTCGACTTGCACATGCCGCCTGAGGTCCAGAAGGCAACTGCAGTCGCGGCTGAAATCGCCAAATGGCAGAGCGCCAAGGTTACCCTCGTCAGCGTGACGGGTATGCAGCCTGGCGAGGCCTTGCAAACGGATGAGGCGATTGCCGAAAGCCTTTCGGCGCTAGCAGACGAGATCGGCAAACTAAGTGGCACCGAGGTTGAGACGCGCAATATCCACTCTGTCGACGTGGCCGCTGAAGTGGATGGGGATCTTGCGAAAGCCGCCGAAGAAATTGGCGCGGATCTGATCGTCGTCGGCACACATGCCCCCCGGATCACCGACTACATCTTTACGAGCCACGCCGGGAAACTGGCGCAGCACTCGAAAGTGTCGGTCTTCGTGGTCAGATAGCTTCGGGGTCGTCTCCCGAAGGGAGCTCGATTTCCAAAAACCGTTCGAACGCGTCCAGATTGACGGGTTCGAACTGCCCGAAGCCCTGCATCCAGACCGAGGCCGCGCGCAGGGCGTCCGGCTCCAGCTTGCACCATTTCACCCGCCCGCGTTTTTCCTGGCTGATCAGCCCGGCGCGGGTCAGAATGACCAGATGTTTCGAGATCGCGGCCAGAGACATCTCGAACGGTTCGGCCACATCGGTGACGGCCATGTCATCCTCCAGCAGCATCGCAAGGATGGTGCGGCGGGTCGGATCGGCCAAAGCGGCAAAAACAGTATCGAGATCGCTAGACATGGCACGTTCCTAATACGCAGGAACCGGTTTGACAATTTGCAGCCCATTGCGATGCTGCGCCGTGACTTGCAAATGGGTGTCTCAATGCCGCTGAAATACTGGCTGGTGATCTGTATCCTCGGCATCGGCTGGGGCATGTCCTTCATGTTCAACGCCATTTTGCTGCGCGAACTCGGGCCGCTCTCCGTGTCCATGGGAAGGGTCGGGTTCGGAGCACTGGGATGCTGGATTTACGTTATTGGCGCCCGTCTGAACGTACGCTTGTCAGTCAACCGCGCGATTGCCTTGCTGGGGTTTGGTGCGCTCAGCTATGCCGCGCCATTCGCGTTTTACGCGCTGGGCCAGCAGCATATTGGTGCCGGCGTGGCGGGTATCGTGAATGCAACGACGCCTGCCTTCGCGGTCATCGTCTCGCATTTCTGGCCGGGGGGTGAGCGGGCAACCTTCTTGAAGTCTCTGGGCGTGGTCTGTGGGTTCGCGGGCATTGTCGTGCTGTCGCTGCCGGTTCTGCACTCTGGGGCCGATTCCCAGTTCTGGGCCATTTTGCTGATCCTGCTGGCTCCGGTTTGCTATGCCTTCTCGGTCAACTTCGCGCGCGCGTTCCGGGATATGCAGCCCGTGGTTCTGGTTGCCTTGGCTCTGACCGGAGCAACACTGGCAATCACTCCGCTGGCCCTCTGGCAAGAGGGGTTGCCCCATGTCACCCGGGTTGAGACCTGGGCGTCTCTGCTGATGATCGGATTTGTCCTGACCTCGGCGGCATTCATCGTGTTTTATTGGTTGCTGCCCAAAGTGGGTCCGACGAACATTTCAACCGTTACCCTCATCGCTCCGGTCTCGGCGTTGGTGCTGGGAACGTGGGTGTTACAAGAAGCCCTGCGCCCCGAGCATATGCTTGGTATGGCAGCGATCCTTGTCGGGCTTTTGCTGATCGATGGGCGCATTGTTCGACGGATGCGCCAAGGCGCGGAAGTCAAAGATCAACCAAAAGGTTGAATATGGCATTTTAGGCGGATTGCCTGATTTTGGTCTTTGCCTGTGCAGTTGCGCGATTTCGCCTGGGTGGTTTATTGATTTTAAATCAATGCTTTAACCTGCGTCAATTCGGGCGCGCAAGCCCGTTGACTCTGCGCCCCTTGCCCCTTAGCACCTAGCCTCAAGACTATACGAGGGAAACGCCCGTGACCGATGACGACCAAAAGCAGCGTATGGCGCAGCTTGAGGCCAAGATCGACGCGGCGAAAAAGGCGAAACAGCCCAAGCCCCGTGCAGATGCTGACGTATCCGGAGGCGAGCTTGCCTGGAGGATGGTCATCGAAATGGTATCCGGTCTGGGGATCGGATTTGGCATCGGATACGGGCTGGACAGCCTGCTCGGGACAATCCCGATTTTCCTGGTGCTGTTCACATTGCTGGGCCTTGTCGCGGGCGTGAAGGTTATGCTCCGCAGCGCGAAAGAGGCCCAAGAGAAACAAATGGCGGCGACGGCTGCCGAGAAGGACGAGAGGGACTGAACGTGGCAACTGAGACCACCGCAGCAGAAGGCAGCAGCCTGGTATTCCACCCAATGGATCAGTTCATCGTCAAACCGCTGTTTGGCGACGGCGCTGTTGGTATGTTCACCATCACCAACGTGACCCTGTGGCTGTTCTTTGCAATCGTCGCGGTTGTTCTGCTTCTGGTTCTGCCCACATCGAAGCGCGCAATCGTTCCGACACGTATGCAGTCGATCGCAGAACTGACCTACGGTTTCGTCTACAAGATGCTGGAAGACATCTGCGGCAAGGAAGGCGTCAAGTTCTTCCCTTATGTCATGACCCTGTTCATGTTCATTGTCTGCGCAAACTTCCTGGGCCTGATCCCGACCTCGTTCACCACAACCTCGCATTTCGCGGTCACCATCCCGCTGGCGCTGGCTGTGTTCCTGACCGTAACTGTTCTGGGCTTTGTCAAAAACGGTGCCGCGTTCCTGGGTCTGTTCTGGGTTTCCAGCGCGCCTCTGGCCCTGCGCCCGATCCTGGCGATCATCGAGCTGATCTCGTACTTCGTACGTCCCGTCAGCCACTCCATTCGTCTTGCCGGTAACGTCATGGCTGGCCACGCGGTTATCAAGGTTTTCGCAGGCTTCGCTGCGGTTGCCGTGATCTCGCCCGTGTCCGTTCTGGCGATCACCGCAATGTATGGTCTCGAGGTCCTGGTGGCCTTCATTCAGGCCTACGTATTCACCATTCTGACCTGTGTTTATCTGAAAGATGCGCTGCATCCGTCGCACTAAGGTCCGAACACCCAACATCGAAACTTCCAATTCGTAAGGAGATACATCATGGAAGGCGATCTCGCACACATCGGCGCAGGCCTGGCAGCAATCGGTTCCGGCGCAGCCGCAATCGGGGTGGGCAACGTAGCAGGCAACTTCCTGGCCGGCGCCCTGCGCAACCCTTCGGCGGCTGCTTCGCAGACCGCAACCCTCTTCATCGGTATCGCGTTCGCAGAAGCCCTGGGGATCTTCGCATTCCTGGTCTCGCTGCTGCTGATGTTCGCCGTATAATCTGCGGAACCTGATCCTTACGCGCAGGTGGGCCCAAGCCATAGCGGCCCACCTGTTGTAAAGACAAGTTTCCGACGGAGGATATCATGGCGACTGAACCCCTTACAAAAGAGGTAGCTGGCTCGTGCGTCGACTCCTATGGCTCTGCCATCGGGATGCCGCAGCTCTGCTTCGATTGGTTCCCCAACCAGATTTTCTGGCTGGTCATTACGCTGGTCGTCATCTTTCTGGTCCTGTCTCGCGTGGCTCTGCCCCGCATCGCGGCAATCCTGGCTGAACGTCAGGGGACCATTACAAATGACCTGGCTGCGGCCGAAGATCTGAAGGCCAAGGCGGTCGAGGCCGAAGAGGCCTATAACAAGGCGCTGGCCGATGCCCGTTCTGAGGCTCAGCGTATCGCAGCGGAAGCCCGCGCCGAGATCCAGTCTGGTCTGGATGACGCGATTGCCAAGGCGGATGCGGAAATCGCTGCTAAAGCGGCTGAATCGGAGAAGGCAATTGCCGACATCCGTGCCGGTGCGCTGGAAAGCATTCAAGTGGTTGCCAAGGATACGGCGGTTGAACTGGTGACCGCACTGGGCGGCGAGGCAGATGCCAAAGCCATCGACAGTGCCGTTGACGCGCAGATGAAAGGATAAGTGACATGCGGAACACTCTTGCCCTTATCCTGACCGTCGGTGCAGCCAGCCCCGCGCTGGCGGCAAGCGGCCCGTTCTTCTCGCTTGGCAACACCGACTTTGTTGTCCTTCTGGGCTTCATCGTCTTCATCGCGGTTCTGATCTACTTCAAGGTCCCCGGTATGATCGGTGGTGCCCTGGACAACCGTGCCGAGGGCATCAAGTCCGAGCTCGACGAAGCCCGCGCCCTGCATGAAGAAGCACGCAGCCTGCTGGCCTCGTATGAGCGCAAGCAGCGTGAAGTGCAGACCCAAGCGGATGCGATTGTTGCTGCCGCGAAAGAAGACGCAGCCCGCGCGGCCGAGCAGGCCAAGGTCGATCTGGAACAGTCCATCGCACGCCGTTTGGCTGCCGCGCAGGATCAGATCGCTTCGGCTGAGGCTTCGGCGGTTAAAGAGGTTCGCGATCAGGCGATCTCGGTTGCGGTATCTGCTGCAAACGCCGTTCTGGCGAAGCAAATGACCGCGACGCAGGCGAACAAGCTCATCGACGCGGCAATCGCTGATGTTGGCGAAAAGCTGCACTGATAGCACTCTGTACTATTTTGGATGACCCGGAAGCACGCTTTCGGGTCATCTTCGTTTCAGAGCCCAGATTGAGAGTGCCTAAATCCTTATGAACATTCTTGGAGTTGTCCGAGATGGCGGCACGGCCCTAAGTGCGACCCTCTCGCGCATTCAGAGCCTAAGAGAGCGGCTTGAAGACAGTCGTGTCATCATTGCAACCAATGATAACTCTGACGGCACCGATCAGGTTTTGGCGAGCTATGCCGCCTCCCATGAGAATGTCGAAATACTTACTCTTGAGGGCCTGGCCGCGCTCCATGATGAGAGGGTCGAGCGTATTGCGGCAGCCAGAAATGCCGTGTTGAAGCATCTGTTTGCCTGCGGAAAGCAATTTCCGTTCACGATGGTTCTCGACATGGATGGTCCGAACACGGAGTTGGATGCGGATCAGGTTTTGCGCGCGCTTTCTCGGGAAACCCCAAGGTGGGACGCCGTATTCGCAAATTCACACCCTGTTTACTATGATCTCTACGCGCTACGCCGAGAAGGTTGGTGTGCCGCTGATCCGTGGCGGGAACTCGTCAGCTTGACCCCGCCCAGGATGTTGCGCAGCGTCTGGTTTCGCCGCATGAAACGCAAAATCATTTACTCCAGGCAGTACCATATACCGTCCGACGTCCCTCTTATCGAGGTTGATAGCGCCTTCGGCGGGCTCGGGATCTACAAAACCGACGCGTTGCGGAATGCAGAATACGCGGCGCGTGACGCTTCGGGTATGATCACGTGTGAGCATGTCATGCTGCACCAGTTGCTGAGGGAACAGGGTAAGCGTCTTTTCATCGACCCCGGGCTGCTATCGGTTGCGCAGACTGAGCATACCGGACCGGGAAGTGGCCGCAGAATTCCCAAGCACTTAATACGATGAACTTTGCCTCGGTCCGTGAAAGAGGGGCCTTGAGCGCGCTGGTTGCTTTGCTGGTATGAGAATATCTAGATTTGGTTTTTGAATGTAAGGATCTGAGACAATGGAAATCCCGAAAATAAGTTTGGTGATTCCCAATCTGAATTGCGCCGAGTTCCTGGAGCAAACGATTGTTTCGGTGATCGAACAGTCTTACCCGAATCTTGAACTTATCTTGTCCGACGGCGGCAGCACAGATGGGTCACTAGACATTGCCGAGCGATATCGGGATGCGTTTGCCCATATTATTTCGGAACCAGACACGGGGCAGGCCAATGCGGTGAACAAAGGGTTTGCCTTGGCAACTGGCGATGTCATGGGATGGATAAACTCGGACGACGTCTTGATGCCGGGTGGCCTTGCGACCGTAGGGTCGATTTTTGGTCAGCACGACTCTGTCAACTGGTTGACCGGGCGTATCACGACCATAGACGAAGCCGGCGATATCTTGCACTCACATCGCGCAAGACGCGTATCGTACCCGAGGTTTCTGGCAGGCGACTATCAATGGGTTCAGCAGGAATCCACGTATTGGCGACGAAGCCTGTGGGACCAAGCAGGGGGGCAGTTGGATGAAAGCCTCAAACTTGCCGTCGACGGAGAATTGTGGATGCGGTTCTTGCGGTTCTCCGAATTGGTGCCAGTTGATGCCCGGATTGGTGCGTTCAGATTTCGGAAAGGGCAGCGTTCCGAGGCAATGGATGCCTATCACGCTGAGTTGCTGAACGTGATTGAGAGGGAGCGCCTGAAACCCGTCCTGGACAACAGTCTGACACGTAGCGTTTTGGGCACCCCTTTGGCTTTGCGCAGCAAGAAAGAAGCGGACAAAGAGTTTCCCGGCTTGTCGAAGGCTGATCCCGTCAATTTCTCACGGTGGCGACTTTGGGCGTTGAAAGCTGCAAGCGGGTGGCGGTCGACTTAATGCACGCTGGATAGCCACCAGTCGTTATGTTAGATCGCAAAACAGTGCTCGCGGCTTCGTTGAGTTTCAGGAATTCGTTTCGTGTTTGTCTGAGTGGTTTCCATGCGGTGCCATCCAAGAACGCGGAACGAGAAACCCGGTCACGCCGCCCAAAATATTGCCCCATCTAGAGGACTTCAAAAGAAATGCCGAATTCACCGCTGACCGGGCAAGAAGGAAAGTTCCTGTTTGAATCAAAGGTAATTGGTCGCCATCCGGCCCGGTACTTTCTCGACGAAAGCTGTGGATACATCTGGGTCGATAGTCCGACCTGGTTGAACGAAGCCTATAGCGACGCCATCGCGCTGACAGATACTGGAATTGTCATGCGCAATCTCGGGAACATTGAGACTATTTCTATGGCCATGTGGGCGAATGACCTGCAGCATAAAAAGGGCGTAGATATCGGCGGCGGTTACGGGCTTCTTGTGCGCGGCCTGCGCGATATTGGCGTGGATTTCTACTGGTCCGACCCTTACGCGGAAAATTTGTTTGCACGTGGTTTCGAAGCCGAAGCAGGGACGTCGTACCAGGTTGCCACTGCCTTTGAAGTGCTAGAGCATTTGCCAAATCCGTTGTCCCACCTTGAAGCTGCCCGCTCGGATTTCGGCTTTGATACGATCTTTTTCTCTGCAACCTGTTTCGATCCCAATAACGTCCCCGGTCTGGACTGGTGGTATTGGGCCTTTGAAACCGGTCAACACATAAGTTTCTTCTCGGAAAATTGCCTGGACTTCATGGCGCAGAAACTGGGAATGAAGAAGGTTCACATTCGCGGCGAGATCTATGCATTCACGACCTTGGATGAACTTAACTGGCCCCGCAGTTGGAAGCGACGCAAGCTGGAGAAGCAATTCAAGGAATGCAGTTTGACTCAGCAGGACTATGAGGCAATGAAACGACGCGTCAAAGGGATGCAAAGCCAAAGCTAAGCAATCACGATCGGCTTGTCTCGTTCATGAGGCGTTGCTGTGCAATAGTCTCGTTCCGTTCCGCCTTTTGCTGATCCTTCATGCAGCGCTCGACGAAATCCAAATGCAGTTCCACGGCCAAACGCGCCTCGGCAGGGTTGCGCGCTTGTAACGCGGCGTTAATCGCCCGGTGCTGGTCGAGGATGGCTTCGCGGGTTGCGCGTTGCTGGAACATCATCTGGCGGTTGTAGAACACGCCCTGACGCAGCAGGTCGTACATCGATCGCATCATATGCAGCATGATCACATTGTGGCTGGCCTCGATGATGGCCATGTGGAAATCCGCGTCCAGCTGCGCCTCATCTTGGGTGGCGTTGCGGTCATGGGCGGCCTCCATCCGGTCAAAGATCGCCTGAACGACCTTCAGATCACTGGTCGATCCCAGACGCGCGGCACGCTCGGCCGCCAGCCCCTCAAGGTCGCGGCGGAATGAGAGGTAGTCGAACACCGCTTCTTCATGGCTGCCAAACAACCGGATCAGCGCTGGCGAAAAGGCAGATCCTAGCACCTCGGCCACATAGATCCCTGACCCGGCTTTTGCGGTCAGCAGGCCCTGCTCCTGCAATTCGGCGATGGCGTCTCGTAGGGACGGGCGCGAGACTCCCATCCGCTCGGCCAGTTCTCGTTCTGACGGCAATCGCTCGCCGGGGCGTAGGATGCCACGCAGGATCAGCAGCTCAATCTGACGAACCACAGCAATCGATAGCTTCTCGGTCTGAATTTTCTGAAAGGGCATAGGGTCGTCCGAAATTGGTCAAAACATATGACCACAGGGCGCGTGCGGGTTCAAGAACAGGGCTTCAAATCGTGTGAAACATTAGGTCAGTATTATTGACTTTACTTAGTGTCTGCATAGGCTGCGCGCATTGAGATCGGAGGAGCCCAATGACCACACATCCGCTATTCGCCACTCGGACGCAGAACATGAAGGCATCCGAGATCAGGGAGCTGCTGAAACTCCTGGATCAGCCGGATATCATCTCATTCGCCGGAGGTATCCCCGATCCTGCCCTGTTTCCGGCGGACGCGTTTGCGCAGGCCTTTCAGACGGCCCTTGATCCGGACCGGCAGGCGCAAGCGCTGCAATATTCGGTGAGCGAAGGATATGCTCCGCTGCGCGAATGGCTGGTCGACCATATGGCCTCAATCGGGGTCGCGTGTGATATGGACAACATCCTGATCACTTCAGGCTCACAGCAGGCGCTGGATTATTTGGGCAAGCTGTTCTTGTCTCCGGGCGATACCGCCTTGGTCGGCTGGCCGACCTATCTGGGTGCAATCTCCGCGTTCAATGCGTACGAGCCGCGTTTCGATCGGCTCAGCATTCCCGGCAATCAAGGGGCCGAGGAATACCAAAAAGCCGCAGACGCGGGACGGGTCAAATTCGCGTATCTCTCGCCGGACTTTTCCAATCCCACAGGTGAAACCGTCGATCTGCGCGGGCGCGAAGCGCTGATGGATCTGGCCGAGGATCTGGACTGTGCGATCATCGAAGACGGGGCCTATCAGGCGCTGCGCTATGATGGTGCGCCGATCCCTCCGATTCTGGCGCTGGAGCAAGCGCGGAAGGGGTCGATTGAGGCCTGTCGGACGATCTATTGCGGTAGTTTCTCGAAGACCCTGTCGCCGGGGTTGCGGGTTGGTTGGGTTGTGGCGGCCAAACCTATCATCTCGCAGCTGGTTCTGATGAAGCAGGCGGCGGATCTGCATTCGGCCACGATCAACCAGATGGCCGTGCATCAGGTGGCGCAGGCCTGTTTCGAAAACCACATCCCAAAAGTGCGGCAGACCTATCGCGCACGCCGCGATGCCATGCTGACGGCGTTGCAGGCCCATATGCCCGCGGGTGTCTCTTGGACCAAACCCGAGGGGGGGATGTTCGTGTGGATGACGCTTCCCGTCGGGACCAGTGGAGCTGCGCTTTTGGCCCGAGCCCTGGACACGGTCAAAGTGGCCTTTGTGCCCGGTCAGGCGTTTTTCCCGGATGGCAGTGGTGAAAATACCCTTCGGCTGAGTTTCTCAAACTCCGATGAGGACACCATCCGCGAGGGCATTCGGCGCCTTGGGCAGGTGCTGCGCGCTGGCGGTCAGTAAGGCTTCGTTAACCATATCGACGTTAGAACGGCAGCATGATGCGCTTACTTCCTATCCTGCTGCTGGCTGCCTGTTCGGGTGGCTCGCCTCATTTCCGCGATATGCCTGCAACGCGGGTTGCGGTGAATGGCAGTGTCTTTGACGTGCGTGTGCGTGGCCCTCTGGCCGAGGCGGTGCGGGTGAACTCTCAATACGCGCCGCGGCTGGGGCCGGTTCGCGACCGGGCGGCGCTGGCCATGGCGCAGATCTCGGGCTGTCCGCTGCTGGACGTGCTGGGGGATGCGGCGGCGACGTTGGGCGTGTTGGGATGTGATCAGGAGCTGGGGGAAAAGCTGATCCTTGGCGCGCTGCTTTTGCGGCCCTATGAATGCGTTAACTATGGTTATTCCGGGGAATCCGGCTATCAGGTTTTTGAGTGTACGCCCTACTAGCACGCGTCGCATTGCGCGTGAAACTGCCAAGATGTTGTGGATAACTCGGGTCCATTGCCCATATCCTGCGCATATCCGTTGACTCGGCCCCAATCCGTTGCGCAGACTTCCTTGTATTAGGAATCATGGGACAGGCCGCCTTTGCGCTTTAGCAAACTCAAACTGACCGGCTTCAAAAGCTTTGTGGATCCGACCGATCTGATCATTGCAGATGGGTTGACCGGTGTAGTGGGTCCCAATGGTTGCGGCAAATCCAACCTTCTTGAGGCTCTGCGCTGGGTGATGGGCGAAAACCGTCCCAAATCCATGCGCGGTGGCGCGATGGAGGATGTGATCTTCGCTGGGGCGGCTACGCGGCCCGCGCGCAACTTTGCCGAAGTGGTCCTGACCATGGACAACTCGGAGCGTTTGGCGCCTTCGGGCTTCAATGACAGCGACCAGTTGGAGATCATCCGCCGCATCACCCGCGATGTCGGCAGCGCCTACAAGACCAACGGTAAGGACGTGCGCGCCCGCGATGTGCAGATGCTGTTCGCGGATGCTTCGACCGGGGCGCACTCGCCAGCGCTTGTCGGGCAGAACCGCATTGCCGAGCTGATCAACGCCAAACCCCGCGCCCGACGCCGCATTCTGGAAGAGGCTGCCGGGATCTCGGGCCTCTACCAGCGACGGCATGAGGCCGAGTTGAAGCTGAAGGGCACCGAGGCCAACCTAACCCGTGTCGATGATGTGCTGGAACAGTTGGGCGGCCAACTTGCGCAATTGGCGCGTCAGGCCCGTCAGGCGGCGCGCTACCGCGAGATTGGAGAACAGTTGCGGCAGGCCGAGGGTATGCTGCTCTATCGGCGCTGGAAAGAGGCCGATATCGCCCGCCAGGTTGCCGAAGACAAGCTGCGCGACCGGATCACCGAAGCCTCACGCGCGGAGGCCGCCGCCCGCGAAGCCGCTGCCAAACGCGCGGAGATCGAGGAAACCTTGCCTCCCCTACGCGAAGAAGAGGCCATCGCCGCCGCCGTCCTGCAACGCCAACAAGTGCAGCGCGATCAGCTCTCGGATCAGGAAACTCGCGCGCGCCAGACCATTGAAACGCTGACCAACCGCATTCAACAACTCGGCAACGATATCGAACGCGAGACGGGCCTGAACCGCGATGCAGGCGAAATGATCGAGCGCCTGGAATGGGAAGCCCGCGAGCTGATCAAGGCTGCGGAAGGTCATGACGAGAAAGTCGCCGAAGCAGCCGAGGTGGCGCGCGAAGCGGCCTCGATCCTGCAGGAACGCGAAGACCACCTGTCTCAACAGACCGAGGATATGGCCCGCCTGGTCGCGCGCCACCAGTCTGCGCAGCGATTGGTTGAGGACAGCCGCAAGACTCTGGCCCGGTCCGAAGGCGAAGAGGAGAAAGCGCGGCTGGCGGTGGACGAAGCCAAGTCTGCCCTGACGCGCGCGGATGAAGCTTTTGAAGCGGCGCAAGAGGGTGAAGAAGAGGCTCGCGAAGCTGCCGAAGCGGCCGAGGAAGCTCTGGCTGCCGCAGATGAGATGCGGACCGAGACGCAGGCGCGCGAGGCCGAGGCCCGGGCCCAACGATCCGAGGCTGACGGGGAGTTGGGGGCCATACGGGCCGAAACCACCGCGCTGGCCAAGCTGGTCGAACGAGACACCGCCGAAGGCGGGCAGGTGCTGGACCTGCTGCGCGTCGCGTCGGGCTTCGAAAAGGCGCTGGGTGCGGCTTTGGCCGACGACTTGCGCGCGCCGTTGGTTGAGGGCGATGGGCCATCGGGTTGGGTTAAGGTCGCGGGCTACGAAGCGGATCAGCCTCTGCCAGAAGGGGCCGAACCTTTGGCGCTGCATGTGTCAGGGCCGGATCGCCTCAGCCGCCGGATCGCGCAGATCGGCTTGGTGGATGCAGAGCTAGGCGCGCGGTTGCAGGCGTCATTGAAACCGGGGCAACGGCTAGTGTCGCGTTCGGGTGATCTGTGGCGCTGGGACGGATTCCGCGCCTGGGCCGAAGATGCCCCCAGCGCAGCTGCCTTGCGGTTGGAGCAGTTGAACAAGCTGGAAGCTTTGAAACAGGAACTCGCCCGCACCGAGGCGCAGGCCGAAGGGGCCCGCGCCGCGCATGAGGCCCTGTCGCAGCAATTGGCCGATGTCACCGAAGCCGACCGCCGCGCGCGTGAGGCGCGCCGCGGGGCCGATCAGCGCATGGCCGAAGCCGCCCGCGCCTTGTCGCGCGCCGAGGCGGATCGCAATCTGGCGCAGGGCAAGCTGGAAACTCTGACCCTGTCTGTGGATCGCCACAAAGATGACGCCATGTCTGCCCGCGCGCAACTCCGTGAGGCCGAAGCCGCGCTGACCGAACTGGGCGACCTCGACAGTGCCCGCGCGCAGGTTGAAGACATCAAGCAAACGGTCGAAGCCGCGCGGATCACCATGCTGACCCACCGCTCGACCCATGATGAGTTGCGCCGCGAAGGTGAGGCTCGGACACGTCGCAGCCAGGAGGTGACGAAAGACCTCAGCGGTTGGAAGCACCGGTTGGAGACCGCCGAAAAGCGGATTTCCGAACTGGCCGACCGAAAGGAGGGGTCCGAGGAGGAACTCTCCGAGGCCATGGCTGCGCCCGCCGAGATCGCCGAGGCACGGGAAGAGCTGAACGAGATGATCGAAGCCGCCGAAGCCCGCCGGGCTGAGGCCGCCGATAAGCTTGCCGAGGCCGAAACCCAGCAGCGCGAGGTTGTCATGGCCGAGCGAGATGCGGAACGTTTGGCCTCGGAGGCGCGTGAAAACCGTGCGGCAGCTGAGGCGCGCTGTGATGCGGCGAAGGAAAGCGTCACAGCAGCGGCCGAGCGGATTGCCGAAGATCAGCAGCTGACCCCGAACCAGTTGCTGAACCAGTTGGACGTGAACCCGGATCAGATGCCTGCCGCCGATGCGCTCGAGGCAGAGGTCAACCGCCACAAACGCCAGCGCGACGCGATGGGCGCGGTGAACCTGCGGGCCGAAGAAGACAGCAAGGAAGTGCAGGAAGAGTTCGACACTCTGAACGGTGAAAAGGCTGATCTGGAAGAGGCGATTAAAGCTCTGCGCAGCGGTATTGCCAGTCTCAACCGCGAAGGCCGTGAACGTCTGCTGACCGCATTTGAGCAGGTCAACTCGAATTTCGCCATGCTTTTCAAGCATCTCTTTGGCGGCGGTGAGGCCAATCTGGTCATGGTCGAAAGCGACGATCCCCTGGATGCGGGGCTTGAGATCATGTGCCAGCCGCCGGGCAAGAAGCTCTCGACCCTCAGCCTGCTGTCGGGCGGCGAACAGACCCTGACTGCGACCGCGCTGATCTTTGGCGTTTTCCTCGCCAATCCTGCCCCCATCTGTGTGCTGGATGAGGTCGACGCACCGCTGGACGACGCCAACGTCACCCGGTTCTGCGACCTGCTGGACGAGATGTGCCGCCAGACCGACACACGGTTCTTGATTATCACCCACCACGCGGTGACCATGGCGCGGATGGATCGGCTGTTCGGCGTCACGATGCAGGAACAAGGCGTCAGCCAACTGGTCTCGGTCGATCTGAAAAAAGCCGAGCAGATGGTCGCCTGATCCCCCTCACCGCAACGTTATGCCTGTTTCACGACGCTTCGGGCTAGGGTGTCCGCATGATACGTTTTCTGTTGCTCGCCCTGCTATCCGCCAGCCCTCTTACTGCCGCCGAATGGGCCGTAAAGCCCGGAGACGTGCCTCTGACCTCTGAAGAGCTGAACGGTTTGGCGGGCCGAACCTTGACCTTTTTTGACGACGGTCAGTCCAAATACTCCGCCGGAGGGGCCTATTCCTACACCTACGCCAGCGGAGAATCCGCCTTTGGAACCTATTCCATTGCCGAGGATGGCAGCGTTTGTGTCGCCTATCGCAACGGGTTCAGCCGGTGCGATCTCTATGTGCGAAGTGGTGAGCGGCTGATTCTGATTGATCAAAAGGGTGATCGGTATCCAGTTAGACCCGAAGCGCAATAGCCGTCTGCCGCTACTCATGCGCGATCAGACAATCGGAATCCTCAACTCCTGACCGGGGAAAATCACATTCGGGTCGCTGATAAAATGCGCGTTCGCCCTTTGGATCACCGAGACCTGCCCGGCATTGCCGTATTGCGATACAGAGATCGCGGTCAGAGTATCTCCAGGCGCGACGGTATAGTTCCGATACCCGACATATCCCGGCAGAATGCGCGGACCGTAAAAGATCGGAACATGGACGGTCGGAATCCCGCCCTCACCACCGGCGCTGTCATCCTTGACCGTCAGGATCAGACGGTCGAGTTGGAAATTCGGATTGTCAGGGACTTCCAGCGTGGCCTGAAACTGGCGAAGCGCAATTGCCCCAGCCGTCGCGGCTCCATTGAATTCCACATGACCTTCGGTGACCGAGATCGAAAGATGGCCTTCAAAGCCAACGGCGTTGCCTGCGATCATGATTGTCTGGCCGACGATGTCGAAGGGTTGGGGCTGAAGTATTTCAATATTCATCAATGAACTCCCTCGCAATGGACAAGGAAATCATACCCCGAACGGGCTTCGGGACAAAATCGGACCGGTGGAAAATGGCCAATCATGCGCCCCGGCTGACGTTCTGGTCAGCCAGCAGGGGTGCCGCCCCGTCTAAAGTCTGTTCAGTAAGTCAACCGTAGGCCAGGCATCCGCAGGCAGGCCCAAACGCGCCTGTTCCGCCTGTACTGCGGCCCGAGTGCCCGCGCCCAGAATGCCGTCGATCTTGCCTACGTCATAGCCGCGCGTTTGCAGCTTGCTCTGCAATTGCTTCATCTGCGCGCCGTTCAGGCCTGCTGCGGGATTGCCCGCGTCATAGATCTGCGCGCCTTCTAGCCTTGTGCCGAAATAGGCCGCCGTAAGGACATAAACAAAGCTCTGGTTCCATTCGAAATAGACGTCGAAATTCGGATAGGCCAGAAAGGCTGGCCCCTTGTGCCCCTGCGGTAGGATCAGCGAGGCAGGCAGGTTGGCCAACGAGCCGCTGCGGGCCTGAACACCCATCGCTTGCCAGTCAGAGACGGAACGCGGTTTGCCCGGCCCAGACAGAGACCAATCCATTTGCGCGGGCACCGTGACCTCTTGCAGCCAGGGTTGGCCCGGTTGCCAACCCAGATGGGATAGCATCTTACCCCCCGACATCAGCGCATCCGGGGCCGAGGTTTTTAGCGAGACCTTGCCGTCTCCATCCCCATCCACGCCGTTTTCCAGTATGTCGCGGGGCAGCATCTGAACCATGCCGATTTCTCCGGCCCAGGCGCCAGTAGTGCGGGCGGGGTCGAAGTTTCCCCGACTATACAGCTCAATGGCAGCGAAAATCTGGGGTCGGAACAACTCGGGGCGGCGGCAGTCGTGGGCCAGCGTGACCAGAGCATTGCGAGTGTTGAAATCGCCCTGAAACGCGCCGTAGTCGGTCTCGAACGCCCAGAAGGCCAGCAGGACCCCGCGTGAGATACCATATTCGCGTTCGATCCGGTCGAAGACCGCATCGTATTTCTGCGACATAGCCTTGCCCCGGTCGATCCGGTTCTGCGAGATCAAGCGGCGCGAAAAGTCGATGAAGGGTTTCTGGAACACGCCCTGCGCGCGGTCGGCTCTCAGAACGGCGTTGTCCTGCTGGACGCCCTTGAAGAAGGCGTCGACAGTCGGCTTGTCGAACCCTTGCTGAACGGCCTCGGCCTTCAGCCCTTTGACGAACGAATTGAACCCTCCGCCACATTGCGCGAAAGCAGGTGAGGTCATCAGGGCGGCGGCGATGAGGCCGGACAGAAAGCGCATGGGGCGTCCTTTAGAAGATCACGTTGATCCCAACCCACACTGAGACGAGGCCAAGCGCAAGCCCCCAGACACGCCAGAGCATGTCGCATGCGCGGAAAACCTCTTCCGCGCCGATTAGACGGCGCGCATCGCCATTGACCCAGGCCAGGTTGCGCAGCCGCCCGTCATAACTGCGCGGCCCGGCCAGTGCAACGTCGAGCGCGCGGGCCATGGCGGCCTCGGGCCAGCCTGCATTGGGCGAGATATGGCGGCGGGCATCCAGCAGGATATCCCTCCGACTCGCCCATTGACCTGACAGCGCCACGATCATCAGGCAGGTCAGGCGCGCAGGGATCAGGTTCAGCAGGTCGTCGAACCGGGCCGAGGCCCAGCCAAAATCGCGGTGTTTCTCGGTGCGATAGCCGATCATGCTGTCAGCGGTATTCACGGCCTTGTAGACCAACAACCCTGGCAGGCCCGCCACCAGAAACCAGAAAGCGGGCGCGATAACGCCGTCGCTGAGGTTCTCTGCCGCGCTTTCGATCGCGGACCGGGCGACCTGTTCCTCGGTCATATCGCTTGTGTCGCGTGAGACGATCATGGCCACCTGCGCCCGCCCGTCAGCAAGCGAGGCGTGTAGCCCTTCGCCGACGGCGCGGACATGGGTCACAAGCGACTTCTGCGCCAACAGGATCGCACAGACCAGAATCTCAACAACTCGGCCCAGCTGTGCCAGTCCCCAGCCGACACCAAAGGCGACTACGACCAGCAGGATCAGCGTGCAGACGCCTTTGGCGCGCCGCCCCGCCCCGTGGTTCAGCCGCTTGTCCAGCCATCCAATGGCATTGCCGATCACCACCGCAGGGTGCCGGATGCGGGACCAGAGCCAGTCCGGCTCGCCCAACGCCGCGTCCAGACACATCGCGCAGACCAACAGAAAGGGGATGCTCACAGCGCGGCCTCCAGCCGATCCCATCCGTGTGCAGGAGGGAGGCCAAGGCGCAGATAGCGTTGGGAGTAGGGGAAGATGCGGCTCCAGATATGTGCCTGCGCCAACCGGTCTTGCCAGAGGGCTGCATCCTCGACCTCGTAGAGGCGGAACAGGCTTGTGCCGCCGACCAGCCGTGCGCCTTTATCAGTAACCATAGCGTCCAGCCGGTTGGCCTCGTCCTCCAGACGCACGCGGGTCTCGTTTGCCCAATCTGTGTCTTGCAAGGCTTGTGTTCCGACCCGCAGCGCGGGACCGGAGACAGCCCACGGGCCGGTCAGGTCGTTCAGTCTGGCAATCAGTTCCGATGCACCGATGGCAAAGCCCAGCCGCATCCCGGCCAGCCCCCAGAACTTACCAAAGCTTTTCAGAACGATCACGCTGGGCTGTCCGGCCAGATGGATCAGTGAGGCACCGGGCAACACGTCGCAAAAACTTTCGTCGATAATGGTCAAAGGCGCGGTGGCGTCGCTGGCCTGCCACACCCGGCCGTCTGGGTTGTTCGGATGCACGATCACCCTCGCCTCAGCAGGGCCGCTTTCCTGCACTGACCAGCCTTGAGCCCGAAAGGCGGCGGCGTGTTCGTTATAGGTGGGCATCGTGATCTGCGCCCGGCCTTGCGCCGCCAGTGCGGGAATACGCGCGATCAGAGCTGAAGCTCCGGGCGCGGGCAGGATCGCCGCCTCCGCCGGGACATTCCAGAATTGCCGGGCGGCTGCGCTGAGCCGCTCGAACGCGCCATGATCGGGCAGCTCGGTCCAGTCCGAGGGGTGCAGCCCTGCGATTGGGTAGGGATGCGGGTTGATCCCGGTGGACAGGTCGATCCAATCGCTGCGCGCGCCGCCATATTGTGCGATGGCCCCATCCAGACCGCCACCATGGTCGCGTTTCGCCCGCGGATTCAGTTCGGTATCGTTCATCCCACCGCATGTCCCAAATGACGTATTCGCCCCGCTTCAAGCGGATTTTCGCCGTTTTGACAAGCAAATCCGCGTGATCAGAGGCGTTAACAGACAGAGTTAACACTTTGTTAAGGAAATGACGTGATCACAGGTCTTGGGGGTCGGCACCACTCACCACACCAAGTGCCGAGGTTGTAGTATGAAAGTTTTGATTGTTGAGAGTAACCCCGATCTGGGTCGGGTCTGGAAGAGGCATCTTGAACGACAAGGTGCCGAGGTGACGCTTGTGGCCGGGCAAGAGGCCGCGATACTGGCGCTCTATGGCTCTGAGTTCGAGATTATCGTGCTGGATCTGGTTTTGGAAACCGGCAGCGCGCTGGCCGTAGCCGATTTCGCCAGCTACCGCCGTCCTGATGCACGGGTAATTTTTGTCACCAACACCACCTTCTTCTCGGACGGGTCAATCTTTGCACACAGTCCCAATGCCTGCGCCTATGTGCAAAGCGGCACCCCGCCCGAGGATCTGGCGGCGATGGTAGAGCACTACGCGGCGGGGCGCTGATCCCGTCCATGCGGTTCAAGATAGTCGAGGGTCGGGTTCACCGGGATGATACGGTGCGGATTGATGCTGTCGTGGCTGTAGTGATAGTGCCGCACGATATGATTGATGTTCACGGTCTGCGCGACGCCCGGCCATTGATATAGCTCACGCGTATAGGCCCAGAGGTTGGGGTAGTCGATCAGCCGGCGTTTGTTGCACTTGAAATGCAGGTGATAGACCGGATCGAACCGGATCAGCGTGGTGAACAAACGCCAGTCGGCTTCGGTCACGCGGTCTCCCATCAGGTAGCGGTTTCGGGCCAGCCTGTCCTCGAGCCAGTCCAACGTGTCGAACAGGGGGTGGATGGCGGCGTCATATGCCTCTTGCGAGGTGGCAAAACCGGATTTGTAAACACCATTGTTGACGTCCGAATAGATCCGCGCGTTGACCTCTTCGATCTCGTCGCGCATTGCCTCGGGCCAGTAGTCATCGCAGTTGCCCGTGATCTCGTTGAAGGCCGAGTTGAACATGCGGATGATTTCCGAGCTTTCGTTCGAAACGACCGTTTCCTGCTGTTTGTCCCACAGGATCGGCACCGTAACCCGGCCGGAATAGGCGGGGTCGGCTTTGGTGTAGATCTGATGGGCATATTCCAGGCCGTATAGATCATCTCCGGTCGCGCCGTGATCATCGGTTTCAAAACTCCAACCCTTGTCCAGCATGTCCGGATGCACAACCGAAACTGAGATCAGATCGCTTAGCCCTTTGAGTTCCCGAAAGATCAGCGTCCGATGGGCCCAGGGACACGCGTGACTAACATAGAGGTGATAGCGCCCGGGTTCGGCCTTGAAGCCACCCTTGCCAGACGCGCCAGCGCTGCCATCAGCCGTCAACCAATTGCGAAACTGAGCGGCGCTGCGTTTGAACGCGCCGCCGGTGGATTTGGTGTCATACCAGGTGTCGTGCCAGGTTCCGTCGACCAGCAGGCCCATGTCGCGTCCTCCGTATCTGCGTTTCGGCAAAGATAGGGCGCAGAACCCGGCCTTCCTATGACAGCCCGCGCGCATACAGCCTGCACCTGCGCACATCACCGGCCTGAGATGTGCGCGCAACATCTTCGTGTGCTGTGATGTTATGTGGTCGGCTTCACTGGATTTTTACAGTTTTGCCCCCACAATAAGAGATATCGAAGGGGGGAAATTTGATGAGTACCTATGTTTCCAAGGAAATGAGCGCTGAGTTAGAGGCTGCGCGAATCGTCACTTTGAAAAAAACCAGCCGTTTGCGGGTGGAAATGGGCGACAATTACTTCAAAATTCTTAGATTGTGGAAGAATGGCTTTACAGTCGAGGCTGAAACCACGCCGCGTTTGCGCGGGTTAGTCGATATCCATGACGGCGCGAACCATCTGTATCAATGCCTGATCGTCGCGGACGAGGAAGAGGCGGGCGAAATGCGCTATGAGTTCAAGCGCAACACGGCGGCTTCCGACAAGGCGCCGCTGGATTTCTACCGAGCGCCAGATGCTCCGATTGCTCTGCTGGGGCACGAGGACTAAAGCGTTTTGCGTTTTACCTGAGGCAAGTCCATTGAAAGGCGCGTTCGACCGAAGGGAGAGGCAGCGTATGTCGCCTCAAATCAAACGCATAGCGATCTAGGGTCGAATTTCGACGGTCGTTCCGGTCGGAGTCAGGCTCCAAAGCTGTCCCATCTCGTCATTGGACAAAGCGATACAGCCAAGCGTCCAGTCTCCGGGCAGGATGAGGCCGACAACGCCATTTGGTTGCCCGTGAATGAAGATATCTCCGCCGGGGTCTATGCCCTGCTGCTGTGCGCGTGCGATGTCATCGGGTTTAGGGTAGTCGATCCCAAGTGACAGGTGGAACGCACTGTTCGGGTTGCGCCGGTCGATGGTAAAAACTCCAACAGGCGTCTTACCGTCGCCTTCCTGCTCTTTGTCTCCTTCTGGCGCGAAGCCCAGTGCGATCTCGCTCTGCAGTACGATGGCGCCATCCAACGTTGCGGTCAGGCGACGGGCAGATTTTTCGATCAGAATGTGATCGATCTGTGCCGCGTCAGGCGCCATGGCAGGCGCGGGAGGGCGCGGCCCGTATATCTGCCAGCCGATCCAGCCAAGGGCTGCGATCAGAAAGACTAGCGTGATCCGGGCCAGCAGGCGCATCTGCTATTGCAGATCTCCGAACGCCTGTTTGAGCCGCACGCAAGCCTCTTCGACGCGGGCGTGTTGGGTGGCAAGGTTGAAACGTTCGAAAGTCTCACCGCCGGCGCCAAATCCGGGGCCTGATGAGGTCGCGATCCGCGCGTCCTGACGCAGACGTCGAACAAACTCATCATGGCTCATCCCAGTGCCTGAGAAATCGACCCAGGCCAGATAGGTTGCCTGTAGGGGCATCGACCAGAGGCCGGGAATCTCGGCGATCGTGGCGTCAAACAGCTGGCGGTTTCCATCCAGATGCGCGACCTGAGCATCCACCCATTCCGCCCCTTCGGGCGTGTAGGCGGCGGTGATCATGGCCACGCCCAGGGCGCTTGGTTCATAGTCCAGCGTATCCAGCCGGTAGCGCATCGCTGCACGCAGCTTAGGGTCGGGGATAATCATGTTGCCGGTGCGCTGTCCCGCAATGTTGAACGTCTTCGACGCTGCCGTAAGTGTCACGGTCCAAGGCCGGGCCTCAGGGGCTGCGACATCCATCGGGACGAACTTCGCCCCCGGGTAAACCAGATCATGATGGATCTCATCCGAGACCAGAATCAGCCCGTTGCGCCCGGCGAATTCAGCCACCGAGCGCAGCTCCTCAGTCGTCCATACCCGGCCCGACGGGTTTTGCGGCGAACACCACAGCAGCAGCTTTTCCGACCCGTCCAAGTGCGATTGCGCGTCGTCCAGATCAATCGCGTAGCTGTCGCCCTCGCGCACCAGCGGGCATTCGACCACGCGGCGTCCGGATTTGTTCACCTTATGGGCAAACTCATGGTAAACGGGCGTGAAGATCACAGCGCCATCGCCCGGTTCGCTCCAGACATCCAGACAGAGGGCGATTGCATTGCCCAAACCTTGCGAGGTCAGCACCCAATCGGTGTCGATTTGCCAGTCATGGCGGGCTTGCATCCACCACTGAACCGAAGCCAAATATTCAGGGTGTTTCCACGAATAGCCGAAGACCCCATGCTCAGCTGCACGGCGCACCGCATCAATCACGCAAGGCGCGGTCTGATAGTCGGAATCAGCCGTCCACATCGCCAGCCCATCATCGGGGGATACGCCGTAGAGTTGCTCCATCTTGTCCCATTTTGAACTGTGGGTACCGCGGCGGTCGGTTGGGGTATTGAAAGTCATGTTTGCTCCATCTGTCGAGGCGAAAGCTAACTACAAATCAGGCGGGTGCAAGGGGGGCGTTGCGGCGACGGGCTGTATACCCTAAATCAGCCTCATGAAACGCACTATTCTGATCCATCCCGATCCTCGCCTGAAAAAGGTCTGCGCCCCGGTTGCCGATCTGACAGATGATCTGCGCAAGCTGGCCGATGACATGCTGGAGACCATGTACGATGCGCCCGGCATTGGTCTGGCCGCGCCGCAGATCGGAGTGCTGGATCGCCTGATCGTTCTCGATTGCGTCAAGGAAGAGGGCGAGGCCCTCCGTCCGCTGGTCATGTTCAACCCCGAAATCATCGCCTCGTCGGATGAGACCAATGTCTACGAGGAAGGTTGCCTGTCGATCCCGGATCAATATGCCGAGGTCACGCGCCCGAAGGTCGTCGACGTGGCCTGGATGGACCAGAACGGTAACGCACAGCAGGAAACCTTTGATGGGCTCTGGGCCACCTGCGTGCAGCATGAGATCGACCACTTGGATGGCAAGCTTTTCATCGACTACCTCAAGCCGCTGAAACGGCAGATGATCACGCGCAAGATGCAAAAGCTCAAGCGCGAGAAGGCCCGCACATGACCGTCCGCACCTGCCTGCCATGGCCGGACAAACGCCTGCGGACCAAGGCCGAGCATGTGCCTGAGATCACCGATGAGATCCGGGCCATCTGGGACGATATGATCGACACGATGGAGGCGATGCCCGGTGTAGGTTTGGCCGCGCCTCAGATCGGGGTGATGCTGCGTCTGGCCGTTGTCGATGGCTCGACCGAGCGCGGTCGGGTGGTACGACTGGCGAACCCGGAAATCCTGCACAGCTCGATCGAGTTGCGCGAACATGATGAGGCCAGCCCGAATCTGCCGGGCGTGTCGGCCAAGGTAAAGCGCCCTCGGGCCGTGACCGTCAAATTCCTGAACGAACAGGGCATCATTGACCGCCGCGATTTTGTGGGGATCGAGGCCACCAGCGTGCAGCACCAGATCGACCATCTGAACGGCCGGATGTATTTCGACCGCCTCAGCAAGGTCAAACGAGACATGCTGCTGCGCAAAGCCAAAAAACAGGGGTAGGTCGGGCTTCAGACCGGCACCCGGAAATCGTACCGGAGCGGAAGATGCGACTAATTTTCATGGGCACGCCCGATTTTTCGGTCCCGGTATTGGACGCTCTGGTCGATGCGGGGCATGAGATCGCCGCCGTCTATTGCCAGCCCCCGCGCCCTGCTGGCCGGGGCAAGAAAGACCGCCCGACACCCGTGCATGCGCGCGCCGAGGCGTTGGGGCTAGAGGTCCGGCACCCAGTCTCGCTGAAATCGCCTGAGGAACAGGACGCGTTTGCCGCTTTGAACGCGGATGTGGCGGTGGTCGTCGCCTATGGCCTGCTTCTGCCACAAGCCATTCTGGATGCACCCACGCGGGGTTGCCTTAACATCCATGCGAGCCTGTTACCACGCTGGCGCGGGGCCGCGCCGATCCATCGCGCGATCATGTCGGGCGACGCGGAAACCGGCATCTGCATCATGCAGATGGAGGCGGGTTTGGACACCGGCCCCGTTCTGATGCGTGAAGCCACGCCGATCGAGGCCGAGGAAACCACCGCGCAGCTACACGACCGGCTCTCGACAATGGGGGCTGCGTTGATCACCGAAGCCTTGACCCAGCTGCCGGACCTTGCACCCCAGCCACAACCCGAAGAGGGCGTCACCTACGCTTCAAAGATCGACAAATCCGAGGCGCGGATCGACTGGTCCAGACCCGCAGTTGAGGTCGATCGCCAAATCCGGGGTCTGTCGCCCTTTCCCGGAGCGTGGACCGAGATGGAAGGCGCGAGGCTCAAGCTGCTTGCCTCGCGCGTGGCCGAGGGGCAGGGCACTCCGGGAGAGGTCCTGACACCCGAATTGCATGTCGCCTGCGGGCAGGGCGCGGTTGAACTGTTGCGCTTGCAACGGGCAGGCAAAGGCGCGCAGGATAGGGAAACCTTTCTGCGGGGCTGGCCCATTCCAGTCGGCACCCGCCTGACGTCGGAGTAGAGACAGATGTTCATGGTCCTGATGGGCACCGTCGTGATTGCCGGGATTGTCGGCTACCTGTCCGAGAAGACGGAATTCACCCATAACGGTTACCTGCAGTCCATCATCATCTGTGTTGGCGGCGCGTTCCTGTTCTACTTCGTCCGCATCATGTTTGGCATCAGCTTTGGCCCGCCTGGGCTGGACGCGGTTCTATCTTCAATCGGTGCGCTGATCATCGTGCCGACCCATTGGAGGAAGTGACATGCCCGTTGTCGCCCTGATCGTGATCGGAGCCGCCGCAGGGTTCCTCGCCACCCGCCTGATGCGGATCGAGGCCGATATTCCCACGACCATGCTGATTGGTATCGTCGGTGCCTTGGTCGGCGGGTTCCTGTTGCGTGCACTGATCACCGTTTCCGGCTGGTTGTCCGGTTTTGTGGGGGCGGTGCTGGGCGCTTTGCTGGTGATCTGGATATGGCAGAGTTTAAAGCGCCGTTAAGGCTTGACCTTTCCCTTGGGTCGCCGCCAGATCAAGCCGAGTTTTAAAGCAGGTGACCCATGTCGTATGATCTGAACGCTGGTGATGTTGCCCTGATGGGCGTTCCACTGGATTTGCATTCCTCATTTCTGCAGGGTCCTGCCTTTGCGCCTGGTCGCATTCGCGAGGCGTTGCATTCCGGTGCGGCCAATCTGACGGCGGAGGATGGCACCGATCTGGGGGCCACGGATCGGTTCAAGGATACCGGTGATCTGGATGTGTTCGAGATGCGCGGGCAAGAGCCGATCGACCGGATCGAGGCCGGTGCTGCCGCACGGATTGAAACTGGCGCGCGGCTGTTGTCGCTGGGCGGTGATCACTCTGTCGCGTTCCCGCTGATCAAGGCCCATGCCGAGCGGTATGAGGGGCTGAACATCCTGCATATCGACTCGCATCCCGACCTGTATGACACGCAGGATATCGGCCCTCTGGGTCATGGCTGCCCTTTCGCGCGGGTGATGGAGACCGGCAAGGTCAAACGTCTGGTGCAGGTCGGTATCCGCACCATGAACAAGCACCAACAGGAGCAGGCGGACAAGTTCGGGGTCGAGGTGATCGACATGCGCAATTGGCGTCCCGAGCTGGAGATCAGCTTTGACGGACCGGTCTACCTGTCTCTGGACCTCGACGCGCTGGACCCGGCCTTTGCGCCGGGTGTGTCACATCACGAACCCGGCGGACTCAGCACGCGCGAGGTGATTAACCTGATCCATCGGTTCGAGGGGCAGTTGGTCGGCGCAGATATTGTCGAACTTAACCCCCACCGCGACCCGTATGGCATGACCGCAATGGTGGCTGCGAAATTCGTCAAAGAGATCGGCGCGCGGCTGCTATCGCGCTGAGTTCAGCGCGCGTCGCAGGTTGAGGCTGACCCCAGCCGTGTCGCGCGCGTGGTGGCCATGTCGTAGCTGTTGGCCTCGGCGGCTGTCATCCAGTGCATCTCGTCCTCCGAGGCGACTTCTAGTGTGTACCAATAGAAAGCCTCTGACACGCCGATATCGTCATAGTAGTCCAGATACCGGTCGTGTTCGGGGTCGTCCTCGGGCAATTCGGTGGCGATGATGCCCCCTCCGCCCCAGCTATGAACGCCGACGCAGGCGCCCGGCTGCAAGGTGCGCCTGTTGCCCGCCAGAAACAGGTCCGTCCCGCCTGAGGCGACCATGCCATCAGACGGCACCATCGTGTCAAAACCCCGGTTTCGCACCTCGCGCGAGAAGATCACGTTGGCGTCGTCATCCACGGATCCTTCGATGCTCTGCAGGACAAGCGTTTTGATTTGCGGGTTGTCGGCTGCCACCGCACGGAAGGCATCCAAAGTGGTGTGGTCAATGGCCCCAGTAACGACGATCTGATCGCCCTGGGCCACGAATTGCGTCGGGCTGTAGGGTTCCGCGCAAGAGGCGAGGCAAAGCGCACTGGCGGCGAGCAAGGACACGGCAGGTTTCACAAGCGGGCCTTCGGTTTGTTGCGGTCTTTACACGCCCTATTGGCGCGGCGGGCGGGCTTTGTAGACAGGAAGCCTCCAACCGAAGATAAGCGATCCGGCGCGCAAGGCCCAGCAGATCGCGGCACATAGTGCCAGCGCGGGCAAGCCTTCGAGCCCAAGTCGTGTCGCGACCACTGCCGTTAAGGCACCTGCAAACGCGCATGAGACGTAAAGCTCTCCCTGTTTCAGCACCAGGGGGACCTCGTTGCAGACCACATCGCGCATCAATCCGCCCAGACATCCGGTGGTGACGCCCATCAGCACCACGATGATGCCGGATTGATCCAGCGAATGTGCTGCTCCGGTTCCCGCAGCAACGGCAATGGACAAAGCGAAACTGTCCAGCCAGATCAGCCAGCTATAGCGGCTTTCGACCAGATGCGCGGTGAAGAACACAAGAACGGCGGCCCCGACCGCGATCAGGATGTAGTCCGGCTGGCCAACCCAAAAGACCGGATGGCGATCCAGCAGCAGGTCCCGCACGGTGCCGCCTCCGACCGCAGTCAGGCAGGCGATGAAGGCAAACCCGACCAGATCAAGCTGCGCCCGGCTGGCCACCAGCGCCCCGGTCAGCGCGAAGACCAGAACCGAGGCGTAATCCAGCAGGGCAAGCGCGCTCACTCCTGCGCCTTTGCGGGTTTGAAGGGCGCCATGCCCGCGCGGGCCAGCTCATCTGCTTTTTCGTTTTCGGGATGGCCCGCATGGCCTTTGACCCATTCCCATGTCACGTCGTGACGACCCTGCGCCTCGTCCAACCGCTGCCAAAGGTCGACATTCTTAACGGGTTTCTTATTAGAGGTTTTCCACCCGTTCCGCTTCCACCCGAAAATCCAGCCCGTCACGCCGTTTTTCACATAGGCGCTATCGGTCACAACGGTGATCTTGGACGCGCGCTCCAGCGCCTCCAGCGCGCTGATGGCGGCCAGCAACTCCATCCGGTTGTTGGTGGTCTCGGCCTCACCGCCCTTTAGTTCCCGTTCTTTCAGGACCGAGTCCCCCTGCATTGCGCGCAGTAGCACACCCCAGCCACCGGGACCGGGATTGCCGGAACAGGCCCCATCGGTATAGGCAAATAGCTCAGGCATGGGTGGCAAGCCCAATCCAGTCTGAGACCGAGCCATCCAGCCCGGTGCCGCTGCCAAGTCGTCGTGCGGTGACGGTAAAGCCCGCCTCTTGCAGATAGGTTTTCAAGTCTTCCTCGGAATAATAGCTGTAGAAGCGCCCCAAACGATCCGGCCCTTCACCCTGGCCCAGCTTCATGGCGATATAGAAGACGCCCTTGGGTTTCAACGCCCGGTGAATGGCGGCCAGATGGTTCGGGAAATCCGTGCGTTTGGCGTGCAGAAGGCTGAAATTGGCCCAGATGCCGTCATAGACATCCTCGTCCTTCAGGTCCGAAAACGCTGCTTGGCATGCGGAAACGCCAGGGTGAGCCGAGGCCAGCCGGACCATCTCGGCCGAGGCATCCATGGCCTCAACCTGTAGCCCCGCCTGCGCCATGATCACCGCCGAGGCACCGGGGCCGCAGCCCAGATCCAACACCTTGCCACCTTTTGGAACCGCCTGAATGAAACGGGTCAGTTGTGGGTCCTCGGTGTTGGCTTCATCAGTCAGATCGGCATAGCGCGCGGCCTGTTCGTTATAGACTGAGATCGTCGCACGATCGCTCATAGATACACTCCGACGGCCAAGCACAGCAGCACGATGGCCGTCAGCAGGATACGCAATCGCATCCACCAGCGCGGCGCGAGGCCCCAGTACCAGAACAGGGCGTCCAGCACCAAAAGCCCGGCAAAGCCGATCATCAGATTGGTGCCAGCGCTGATCGGCCCGCCGCCTGTCATGAAGAAGGCCCAAAGGGCGGGAAGGACCGACAGGGTATAGCCCACAGTCGCCTTGCTGCCCGAGGTCTTGGTGGCGAAGCCCCACAAGACACCGGACATGAAGCTCAGGATAACCGAGCCATAGAAAAGTTGGATGTAAGGGCCTACGAAACGAGAGCCCAGCTCGCGCGTGCCAAGATCGTGCAGGTCCGAGTACAGATAGGTCAGCGCCCCCCAAATGAACGGGATCAGCCCCGCCAACCCCAAATAGAGCGCGGATTTGGGGACGCCGTTCATGCCGGTTGCCTCAGCACGCGGGGGACTTTGAATTCTACGTTTTCGACGGCGGTTTCCACGAGGTCGACGGTTACGTCGTAGTGATCGCTGAACGCGTCGATGACTTCATTCACCAGTACCTCAGGGGCCGAGGCCCCGGCAGTGATGGCAATGCTCGAAATTCCCTCAAGCGCGCGCCAGTCAATATCGGAGGCACGTTGCACCAACTGCGCATAGTTGCATCCAGCGCGCGAGGCGACCTCGACCAATCGCCGTGAGTTGGACGAGTTCGGAGCGCCCACCACCAGCAGCGCATCCGCTTTCGGCGCTACGGCTTTCACGGCCTCTTGCCGGTTGGTTGTGGCGTAGCAGATGTCTTCCTTGTGCGGGCCGACGATCTTGGGGAACCGCTCTTCAAGCGCTGCGATGATATCCTTTGTGTCATCAACCGACAGGGTGGTCTGGGTGACAAAGGCCAGCTGATCCGGGTCTCGGACCTGAACGGTGGCGACATCTTCGACGGTTTCGACCAGCAGCACCTCGCCTTCGGGCAGTTGTCCCATGGTGCCGATGGTCTCGGGGTGGCCTTTGTGGCCGATCATGATCATCTGCAGGCCGTTGTCCGAGTGGCGCTGCGCCTCGACATGGACCTTCGAGACCAGAGGGCAGGTGGCATCGACATAGATCATCTCGCGACGAGCGGCGGTGGCAGGTACGGATTTGGGGACCCCATGAGCCGAGAAGATCACCGGCCGGTCATCTGGGCATTCATCCAGTTCATCGACAAACACGGCCCCCTTGGCGCGCAGCCCGTCGACCACGAATTTGTTGTGGACGATCTCGTGCCGGACATAGACCGGCGCGCCCCATTTCTGCAGCGCCATCTCGACGATCTTTATGGCGCGGTCCACGCCCGCGCAGAACCCGCGCGGCGCGGCCAGGTACAAAGTCAATGGCGGCTTGGTCATGTCGCTGTCTCCTTGCGCCACAGGTAGGTCTTTTCACGGCCTTGGTCCAGACAGGGCGGCGTCATTGATCTGACATGAATCACTGATAGCCGTTAGGTGTTTCAGTACCAAACCTTAGTTAAAGAAGCGCGGCCAGGGTTTCATACCCTGACCGCGCTAATCTCATCCCCAATTGTGACGCCGTGGGTTAGTGCCCGCCGGCGGCAGCAACACTGCGTGGTTCGGTCGGCATTTCCCGAGGCGGGCGGCCGATCACGTCGCGCAGGTCTTCCAGTTCAATGAAGTTGTCGGCCTGGCGGCGCAGCTCGTCCGAGATCATCGGCGGCTGGCTGCGGATGGTCGACACGACCGAAACACGTACGCCCTGACGTTGCAGGCTGGCAATCAGCGGGCGGAAATCCCCATCGCCCGAAAACAACACGATATGATCAACGCGTGGTGCCAGTTCCATGGCATCGACGGTGAGTTCGATATCCATGTTACCCTTTACCTTCCGACGCCCCATGCTGTCGGTGTATTCCTTGGCCGGTTTGGTCACCATGGTGAAGCCATTGTAGTGCAGCCAGTCAACCAGTGGTCGGATCGGAGAGTACTCGTCATTCTCCAGAAGCGCTGTGTAGTAGAAAGCACGCAGAAGCTTACCGCGGCGCATGAATTCCTGCCGCAGAAGCTTGTAGTCGATGTCGAAGCCAAGTGCTTTTGCGGCGGCATAAAGATTCGAGCCGTCGATGAACAGCGCTAGCCGTTCGTCTTTATAAAACATAAATAGGTCCTTCCGGTATAATCCAGCCCGCTGCGCGTTTAAGAGTGAGTGGTGTAAAATTAAGCGTGCTGGTGTGCCTATAATTAGGGCTTTTAATGCGCATCGCAAGTATGCATTTGGCCGAATATGGGGGTATTAATGGGCAAAACCACGTCAAATGCAGTTGTTGCGATGGGCGCAAATCTCAATCTGAGCGGACTAGGGCCCAAGGTGACACTTCGCAACGCAATAAAAGCGCTTGCGGACCGTGGTGTGGTGATTCGCGCCGAAAGCCGGTTTTTTGAAACCCCCTGTTTCCCTCCGGGGGCGGGCCCCGACTACGTCAATGCCGCCCTTTTGATCGAGACCGACCTTCCGCCTGCGCCTCTGCTGGAGGTTCTGCATGAGGTCGAACATAAGTTCGGTCGCGAACGGGTGCAGCGCTGGGGGATGCGGACGCTGGATCTGGATCTGGTGGCCTACGAGGATCAGGTGTTGCCCGATCCCGCCACCTTCGATCGCTGGCTGAGCCTGCCCGCGGATGCACAGCGTCAAGAGGCGCCAGAGCAGCTGATTTTGCCCCATCCCCGCCTGCAGGACCGGGCGTTTGTGCTTGTCCCCATGGCCGACGTGGCCCCGGATTGGCGCCATCCGGTTCTAGGCCAGACCGTCCAGCAGATGCTAAAGGCGCTGCCAGCTGAAGATATAGCAGCAGTCACACCTTTGTAGATTGGTGGATTTGCGCTATTTCCTGCTTGTCAAGGCGCGCAATCGGTCTTAGATACAACGCTTCCTGATATGGACTCAGCAACGGAGTAGCGTTCCATGGCCCGCGTGACGGTTGAAGACTGCGTAGACAAGGTTCCCAACCGGTTTGAACTGGTGATGCTTGCCGCCCATCGTGCGCGTGAGATTTCCGCCGGTGGACCGATCACTGTGGACCGTGACAACGACAAGAACCCCGTTGTCTCACTGCGTGAAATCGCCGACGAAACCCAGAGCGCGGACGAACTGCGCGAGCGTCTGATCGAGGCCAACCAGACCCAGATCGAGGTTGATGAGCCGGAAGAAGATCAGATGGCGCTGCTGATGGGTGCCGAATCGGACAAGCCTGCCGAAGATGACATGTCGGAAGAAAAACTCCTGCGTGCTCTGATGGAGGCTCAAGGGCAGGGGTAAGCCCTCAAAACGAAGGTGCGGACCGGATGATTTCTGCTGACGACCTGATTGCGCTGGTCCGCAATTATAACCCAAAAACAAACGCTGAACGCATCGCCAAGGCCTATGAATTCGGTCAGCAGATGCACGAAGGGCAGTTCCGTCATTCCGGCGAGCCCTATTTTACCCATCCCGTTGCCGTTGCCGCCATCCTGACCGAACAGCGTCTGGATGATGCGACCATTATCACGGCGCTTTTGCACGACACGATCGAAGACACGAAAGCCAGCTATGGCAAAGTGGCGGAGCTGTTCGGGGATGAGGTCGCCAAACTGGTCGATGGCGTCACCAAACTGACCAATCTGCAACTCTCCAGCCGCGAAACCAAACAGGCCGAGAATTTCCGCAAGCTGTTCATGGCCATGTCCAAGGACCTTCGGGTGATCCTGGTCAAGCTGGCCGACCGGCTGCACAACATGCGCACGATCAAGGCGATGCGCCCTGAAAAGCAGATCGTCAAAGCACGCGAGACCATGGATATCTACGCGCCGCTTGCGGGTCGGATGGGGATGCAGTGGATGCGCGAGGAACTCGAAGACCTCGCCTTCCGTGTGCTGAACCCCGAGGGACGTCAGTCGATCATCCGCCGCTTCATAACCCTGCAGCGCGAAACCGGAGACGTGATCCACCGGATCACCGGCGACATGCGCCATGAGCTGGAGAAAGCGGGCATCGAGGCCGAAGTATTCGGTCGCGCCAAGAAGCCCTATTCGATCTGGCGCAAGATGCAGGAAAAGGATCAGGGCTTTTCGCGCCTGTCCGACATCTACGGGTTCCGTATCATCACCGAAACCGAGGAAGACTGCTACCGCACCCTCGGCGCGATCCATCAACGCTGGCGGGCGGTGCCGGGGAGGTTCAAGGATTATATCTCTCAGCCGAAATCGAACGGCTACCGCTCGATCCACACCACTGTTTCGGGACGTGACGGCAAACGGGTCGAAGTTCAGATCCGTACCCGCCAGATGCATGATGTGGCCGAAACAGGTGTGGCCGCACACTGGTCCTATCGTGACGGTGTCCGGACCGAGAACCCATTTGCGGTCGACCCCGCCAAGTGGATTTCGAACCTGACCGAGCAATTCGACAATGAGGAAGATCACGAAGACTTCCTCGAAGCCGTCAAGCTTGAGATGTACTCGGACCAGGTGTTCTGTTTCACGCCGAAAGGCGATGTCGTAAAACTACCGCGCGGGGCGACGCCGATTGATTTTGCCTACGCCATCCACACCCGTATTGGGCACGCATGTGTCGGGGCAAAGGTCGATGCGATCCGCGTGCCGCTCTGGACCCGGCTGAAGAACGGGCAGTCGGTCGATATCATCACCGCCGATGGCCAGACCCCTCAGGTCACTTGGCTTGAGATAGCGGTGACCGGAAAGGCTCGGACTGCGATCCGCCGCGCCCTGCGCGAGGTTGACCGTGAGCGGTTCATCAAGCTGGGCAAAGAGCTTGCGCGTTCCGGGTTTGAACATGTCGGCCGCAAATCCACCGATAAGGCGCTTGATACAGCCGCCAAACACCTGCGCCTGAAAGACCGGCATGAGTTGCTCGCGCGTTTGGGCAGTGCTGAACTGACAGCCCATGATGTGGTCAGCGCCGTTTATCCGGAACTGACACAGGATGACGGCGATGCGATCCCGCTGCGGCGCGCCGTGATTGGTCTTGAACCGGGTCAGAAATTCGACCGCGCCCCCTGCTGTCAGCCCCTGCCGGGCGAGCGGATTGTCGGCATCACGCATCGTGGCAAGGGTGTTGAAGTTCACGCCATCGATTGTAACCGCCTGGGCGCATATGAGAATGAGCCCGAGCGGTGGGTCGATCTTCACTGGCATTCCGGCACCCACCCGGCGGTCTATGGCGCGACACTTGACCTCACCATCGGCAACGATGCGGGCGTGCTGGGGCGTATTTGCACATTGATCGGCGAGAAAAAGGCCAATATCTCAAACCTTGAGTTCGTCGACCGCAAACCGGATTTTTACCGACTGTTGATCAATGTCGAACTGCGAGACCTCGAACAATTGCATTCGCTGATGCTGATGCTCGAGGCAGAAAGTGACGTGGCCGCTGTCGAACGGTACCGAGAGCGTGAAAATGCCGCCCTGCCGGCTGGTTGAGATGAGGTGATCAGGAGTGGTTTTCAAGCGCCGAGATCGACGCTCTCCCATTCAGGCCGCATCTGAGTTTGTCTATCCACGTGGCGGATGGACCCGCGCCTTTCACTATGTCAAACATCGCGTTCGCCGTTTGCCAGACTCGCCCGAGCGGATCGCACGCGGTATCGGGGCAGGGGTGTTTGCAGCGTTTACACCCTTCTATGGCCTGCATTTTCTGGTCGCCGCCATCGGCGCGCGCCTGCTCAACGGCAATATCGTGGCCGCCCTCAGCGGCACGTTCTTCGGCAATCCGCTGACCTATGTTCCAATCGGTGTCATCTGCCTGCAGACGGGGCACTTCCTTCTGGGAACCGAATTCGAGAAAAGTGAAACCCGCGGTCTGATGGGGAAATTCGCGGATGCGATGGGCGATCTCAAGAACAACTTTCTCGCGATGTTCACTGACCGCGTCGCAGATTGGCACGGCCTGGGCCTTTTCTACCGCGAGGTATTCTACCCCTATATGATCGGCGGCATTCTTCCCGGTCTGCTGGCGGGGGTAATCTGCTTTTACCTCAGCCTGCCGCTGATCCGCACCTATCAACAGCGCCGCCGCGCACGGATCAAAGCCAAATTCGAAGAAATCAAACGTCTTGCCGAAACCGAGGCTGACACTTCGGTGGAAAAGGCACTAGCTTCAGCTCAAGCCGTGAAAAAGGAATCGCGCGATGTCTGACACTTATCTGCGTCTTGGTGTGAATATCGACCACGTCGCAACTGTGCGTAACGCACGCGGGGGGGCTTACCCCGACCCGCTGCGCGCCGCCAAGCTGGCTGAAGAGGCTGGGGCTGATGGCATCACGGCGCATCTGCGCGAAGACCGCCGTCACATCTCGGACGCTGATATCGACGGGTTGATGGACGTCCTCTCGGTTCCGCTGAACTTTGAGATGGCGGCCACTGACGAGATGCAGAAGATCGCCCTTCGGCACAAACCTCATGCGGTCTGTATCGTGCCGGAAAAGCGCGAGGAACGCACCACCGAAGGCGGGCTCGAAGTCGCGCGCGAGGAAAACAAACTGGCCCATTTCATTGCTCCGCTTCGCGATGTCGGTTGTCGCGTGTCGATCTTCATAGCCGCCGACCAACGCCAGATCGAGGCCGCCCACCGCATCGGCGCCGAGGTGATCGAGCTACACACAGGCGCCTATTGCGACGCCTTCGCTGAAGGCCGCATGGAAGACGCCGAGCGTGAGCTGGAAAGCCTGCGCCAAATGTCGACGTTTGCCCATTCGCTGGGCCTCGAAGTCCATGCGGGCCATGGGTTGACCTATGAGACGGTGAAACCTGTAGCGGCCTTCCCCGAGGTGCGTGAGTTGAACATCGGCCACTTCCTGATCGGCGAGTCGATCTTTCTGGGCCTCACCCCCGCCATACAGGAAATGCGCCGCCTGATGGATGAGGCGCGGGCGTGATCACGCCGACTTTCATAGCGATCTGGTTTGCCTGGTTGATGGCCGGTGGCTCACCCGGTCCGGCCACCATGGGCATTGCCGGTACCGCTATGACTGAAGGTCGCCGCGCAGGGCTGGTCTTTGCACTTGGCATATGCGCGGGCTCTGCTGCTTGGGGGATCGCCGCCGCGCTGGGCTTGTCGGCGATCATGCTGGCAAATGTCTGGGTCTTCGAGGTGATCCGTTACTTTGGTGTCGCCTATTTGGGCTGGCTGGCCCTCAAGGCCCTGCGCCGCGCTATGACCGCCGGTGAGGTGCCGTTGGGCAAGCCTGTCACCGGGTCGCTGCGTACGATCTTTGCGAAAGGTGCAGCCATTCACCTGACGAACCCCAAGGCGATCCTCAGTTGGGGATCGATCTATGCGATTGTTGCCCCAAATGATGCCAGCCTATGGGTGTTGTTGGGATATTTCGGCCTACTTTATGCGGGATCTTTGCTGATCTTCATCGGTTACGCCTTCCTGTTTTCCTCGGTGCGTATGGTTAGCGCCTACCGGCGTGCTCGACGTTGGTTCGATTTTGCCTTTGCAGGGTTCTTCGGCGTCGCCAGCTATAAGATTTTGACGGTGCGGTTGTCGTGATCCTAGGCGTTGGCACAGATCTCGCGAATATCGAGCGGATTCAGCGCACGCTCGACCGTTTCGGCGACCGTTTCCGCAATCGCGTGTTCACCGAGACCGAGCAGCGCAAGGCCGAACGTCGCCACGACACCGCAGGCACCTATGCCAAACGCTGGGCGGCGAAAGAGGCCTGCTCCAAGGCGCTGGGCACCGGTCTGCGCATGGGCATCGCCTGGAAGGACATGGCGGTCAGCAACCTGCACACGGGCCAGCCCGTGATGCATGTAACCGGCTGGGCCGCCGACCGGCTGCACCAGATGACGCCCCCCGGACATGAGGCGATCATCCACGTCACCCTGACCGATGACCACCCTTGGGCGCAGGCCTTTGTGGTGATCGAGGCGCGCCCGTTTCAAGAAGCCGGTACGCAGCCTTGACTTGCCCCCGCATGGCCCGCATGTAGCACCCAACACACCAAGGAGCAGAGAGCAGTATGGCCGAGGACGTCAAAACCGGAAATCCCATCTGGGAGACGATCAAAACCATTGTCTACGCCCTGTTGATCGCAGGCGTTTTCCGCACCCTGTTCTTCCAGCCCTTCTGGATTCCCTCCGGCTCGATGAAGCAGACCCTGCTGATCGGCGATTTCCTGTTCGTCAATAAGATGGCCTACGGTTACTCCTACGCCTCCTGCCCCAGCCTGATCATCCCCAGTGTCGGTCTGAATATCGACGCCGAGGATATCTGCGGCTGGCTTCCGGGTGACGACAATACCCGCATCTGGGGCGGAGAGCCCCAGCGCGGCGATGTGATCGTCTTCCGTCACCCTGTGACGGGGCGTGACTACATCAAGCGCCTCATCGGTCTGCCGGGCGACCGCGTTCAGGTCCGTCAGGGGCAGATCATTCTGAACGGCACACCTGTCCCGCAACAAGCCGATGGTGTGTTTACCGAAGTGGCGGCTCCGCAAGGCCCGCAACGCTTGCGTCCACGATGCTCCAACGGTCCGGTCGGTATCGGTGGCGTCTGCGAGAAAGAGCGCTTTGTTGAGACCCTGCCCAATGGCGTATCCTATGACGTGCTGAGTATCGGCAATCAGGGGTCCGACAATACCGGCATATACACCGTGCCCGAAGGCCACTATTTCTTCATGGGTGACAACCGGGACAACTCTGCTGATAGCCGTCTGCCGCAATCTGCTGGCGGTGTAGGCTATGTTCCTTACGAAAATCTGATCGGTCGTGCCGACCGGATCATGTTCTCTTCGGCCGGCCGGTCTATGCTGTTCTTCTGGACATGGCGCAGCGACCGCTTCTTTAAGGCGGTCAATTGAAGGTATCGGCCGACATAAAGGCATTTCAACACCGCTTGGGGTACGAATTCTCGAACCCCGAACTGTTGGTGCGTGCACTGACCCACGGTTCGGTTTCCTCCGCCACCCGGCCCGATAACCAAAGGCTCGAATTTCTGGGCGACCGCGTGCTGGGTCTGGTGATGGCAACAGCATTGCTGGAGGCGGATAAGAAAGCCTCCGAAGGCCAGCTGGCCCCTCGTTTCAACGCGCTGGTGCGTAAAGAAGCCTGTGCCGATGTCGCCCGTCAAATTGATCTGGGTGCCGTGCTCAAGCTGGGCCGGTCCGAGATGCTGTCCGGCGGCCGCCGCAAACAGGCACTTCTGGGCGACGCGATGGAGGCAGTAATCGCCGCCATCTACCGCGACGCCGGGTTCGAGGCCGCCCGCGATGTCATCCTCGCCCTCTGGGGGGATCGCATCCACACGGTCGAAGCCGACGCTCGCGACGCCAAAACCTCGCTGCAGGAATGGGCACAGGCCCGTGGCCAGAAGCCCCCCAGCTATATCGAGGTCAAACGCAGCGGCCCCGACCACGCGCCGGTCTTTACCATCGCCGCCCGCCTGCAAGACGGGACCGAGGCACAGGCCACCGCCGGATCAAAACGCCAGGCCGAACAGGCTGCTGCAAAGGCCCTTCTGGACTCGCTGCCGAAGTAGCCCCCATTCATCTTCCGAAACCCGATCCGCTCTTCATCTGGCCAAAAATATCCCGGGGGTGAGGCCGGATGAAATCCGGACTAGGGGGCTGGCCCGCTCCCGGTTGGATTGGCGCGGCCAACCCGATGCCTAAATCACTTTGATATACCCGGTCAGACCGGTTTTCTGATGCTCGATCACATGACAATGAAAGGCCCAGTCGCCGGGATTGTCTGAGACCAAAGCGATTTCGACCACCTCATCTTTCAGCAGCAGCATTGTATCGGTCAGCAAAGGCGGCAGCTTACGTAGGTTCGACTTTAGCGGCGAGAACACAAGCCCATGCAAATGGATCGGGTGCAGGTTCGGCGATTCGTTTCGTAGCCGCAGAACGTAGCTTTTGCCCATCTCCAAAACGGCCAGGGGGCCAACGCCCTCGGCGGCATCTCCCGCCCAAGGGGTCTGGTTGATCGACCAGAAATTATACCCTAGAGAGCCACAGAACCCGTTGTTTGGCTCTCCATCTTCGGGCGTCCAGCCAAAGACGAACTCATGCAGTTCGGCCTTTGCCAGATCAGGCCGTGCAACCGGGTTCGGGGGCAGTGGTTTCAACTCCCGCAAGTCCCGCGCAACATCCGCGCCTACGGCCCGAAGACGCGCCATCGGGCGATGCGGCTGACCCGGCAGTTTCGCGACCAGATCCACCATCTGCGCCTCGCCTGAGGGCATCGCCACCGCGAAATCCACCCGTTGGCCCGGTCCGACCAGCAGAGGGTCCTCGGCGCTTGGCAGGGGCACCTCGACATCCACCGGATGTCCGTCCCATGCGATGATGCGGGCCTCGGCGCCTTCAAGATGCAGCCGACAGATCCGGGTCGTGTCTGTGTTCACCACTCGCAGCCGCACCAACCCGCCCGAGATATGATCGTAGACAGGTGTATCCAGCCAGTTTGCGGTTTGTATATTGCCGAATGTCCCGGCTCGCGCCGCGCCGCGCTGGGTGTACGCGGGCAGGAACTGGTCCTCTTCATCCAAACGGAAATCACGCAGATTGATGACTTGTTCGCTGTCAAATCCGGGGTCTTCGGCCTCGGCAATAACCATCACGCCGGTCAGACCATGGGCCATCTGCTCCATCGTCATGCAATGCGGGTGGTACCAATAGGTTCCAGCGTCGGGGGGCGTGAACTCATAGTCGAACAGTTCATTCGGTCCCATCGGCATCTGGGTCAGATAGGGAACGCCGTCCATTGCGTTCGGAATACGCAGCCCGTGCCAATGCATTGCGGTGTAGTCCAGTGTCGAGTTGCGCACCGGCAGGCTCATCGCCTCGCCTTGACGGCCCCGCAACACCGGCGGCGGCGCATCCGAGGACAGGCTGACCATCCCGGTCGTCACCTGATCGCGCAGTGCGAAACTGGCCGATTGAATGATCAGTTCGGGCGCGGCCGAAGCCAGCCCGAACCCTCCTAGTCCGATTGCCCCAGCGGCGGCGCTGCCGCCCAAAAGGAACTCGCGACGTTTCATGATTTGCCTCTTTGATGAAATCCTCGCCTGGCTGTCATCGGCGTGGCGTGGGGCTACAGTTTCACTGCGCACGACGGATCGCAATGCGACAAAACCCTCTGGCCCGCGCGGGCATTCTGCTATAGGGGTGCGCACTTGCAAACAGGATCGCAACAAACATGACCACACGCGCCGGATTTATCGCCCTGATCGGAGAGCCAAACGCAGGCAAATCCACCCTTTTGAACCGCATGGTCGGAGCCAAGGTCTCGATCGTGACGCATAAGGTGCAGACCACCCGCGCCCGCATCCGTGGCGTGGCGATGGAAGGCGACGCGCAGCTGGTCTTTGTCGACACGCCCGGCCTGTTCAAACCGCGCCGCCGTCTGGACCGTGCGATGGTTGCCGCTGCGTGGGGCGGGGCGGCTGATGCGGATGTGGTTGTCCTGATGATCGAGGCCCATCGCGGCATCACCGAAGGGGTCGAGCGCATCCTCGAAGGGCTCGAAGAGATCGGACAGGGGCGCACCATCGCGCTGGCCATCAACAAGATCGACAAGGTGCCCTCCGAGAAGCTGCTGGCGCTGACCAGTGACCTGAACACACGCTACCCGTTTGCTGAGACCTTCATGATCTCGGCCGAGAAAGGCCACGGCGTCGACGACCTGCGCAAATGGCTGGCGGGTGAGCTGCCCGAAGGCCCTTGGCTTTATCCCGAAGACCAAATCGCCGATCTGCCCCTGCGCATGATCGCCGCTGAGATGACACGCGAAAAGCTGACTCTGCGCTTGCATCAGGAACTGCCCTATCAGCTAACCGTCGAAACCGAGAACTGGGAAGAGCGCAAAGACGGCTCGGCCCGGATTGATCAGATCATCTATGTCATGCGCGACGGTCACAAAGGCATCGTGCTGGGCAAAAAGGGCGAGACGATCAAGGCGGTCAGCCAGGCCGCGCGGGCCGAACTGGAAGAGTTCCTCGACCGCAAGATTCACCTGTTCCTGCAGGTCAAAGTTCGGCCCAACTGGCTGGAGGAATCCGAGCGGTACTCGGAGATGGGTCTGGATTTCAAAGACGGCAACGCATGACCCGTCTGACCGCAGACTTCTGGGTCCATGCCTATCTGGCACGGCTGCGGTTTCAGGAAATCCCGGCCTTTGTGGTGGCGCATGGCGACGACACGGCGGGTGCGGTGCTGGTCAAGCTCAACACACTTGATGGGCAGGCGGTGGCTTTTCAGCGCAGCTTTGACCTGATGAGCGGCGCGCGCAAATGGGTGGAACTTTCAAGCGGCGCCGAGCGTGATGTGGACGAGGCCATCCAACGCCAGCGCAGCTTTGACCCTGATCTCTGGGTGATTGAGGTCGAAGACCGGCAGGGGCGGCATTTGCTGGATGAAGAGGGTCTGGAATAGCCCCACCCACAGGGACTTGGACAGGCGGCCCAAACCGTCTAGTTTGAAGGGCAGGTCGGCAAGGCCGATCATTGAGATAACCGCAATAAGGTCAGGTGTAGGCGTGGCTGAAACACTCGCTGAGAAACTTGAAAAATCGAACCTCGGTCATTGGATGCAGCGATTCGAAGGCTTCATGGTCTTCATTGGTGTCGTCGGCCCCTTTGCCACGTTGCCGCAGCTGATCAAACTGTTTTTCACCCATTCACAACACGCCACCGGCCAGTCGCTTTTGTCCTGGTCGCTTTATGCTGCGCTGTCATTCCTTTGGTTTGCCTATGGGTTGGTGGTCGGAAAGCTGCCGATTTATGTGGGCAATGGGATCTCGATGATCCTCAACCTGTTGATGGTCGTTGGTATCCTGATGCACGCGGGGCTGACGTTCTGAGCGAGCATTAGCCTAGCACCAGCGGCTCCAGCGACACCCGCAACGATACCGCGGCGAAGAACAGAACACTGCCTGTCAGAACGAAAACATGCCAGATCGTGTTGTGATAGGGCATCCAGTCGGACAGGTAGAAGATGACGCCTGCGGTATAGACTACCCCTCCGGCAATCATCAGAGCGAGTACCGAAGGTGGCAGCTCGTCCAGCAAAGCGTGCCCGCTCCAGACGGCGGCCCAGCCCATTCCCAGATACAAGACCAGCCCGATCCAGCGAAAGCGGTGCGGGTCCACCATCTTCAGCATTGATCCCAGCGTGGCCGAGGACCAAAGGCCGATCATCAGCCCCGGGGCTTGCGCTCCGGACAGCAGCAGGAAGGGCGTGTAAGTGCCTGCGATCTTCACATAGATGCCCGAGTGATCAAGCCTGCGCAGAACTTCTGACCATCGATCACTGACGACCATGTTGTAGAGCGCAGAAAAGCTGAGCATCAGGATCAGCGTCACTCCATAGATCGACGCGCCCATGACCGCGTCCGGGTCGGCGCGATAAAACATCGTCATGACAATCAGAATGGGAACCGCGATGAGGGCCAGAAACAGGCCCAGAACATGTACAACTCCGTCACTGATGCGCTCGGCCCGGCTATAGGCTGGCCGGATATGTGCAAAAGACCGCATGGTAAAAGGGTAGGGCCGGTGCCGTCCTTGGGCAAGTCTGTTGGGCTGAACTTATCGTGTAGGTGTCACAGCTTGCGGCGCTGGGGGGTGTTTTTCATCCCCTCTTCATCAAACCGCAATGCTCAGGTCGGATCTTCGCCGGGCTTTGGCTCTTTGTACCGGTTGAGGTCCAGAATGCCCGCCTGAATTGGTTTGTTCTTCAGAAAACGGGCATGGATTTGATCGCTGATGGCCCAGAAATCTTCGCTGGTCCGACGCACGCCAAAATCGGCAACCAGCTGCATCCAGTCCTCTTGCGTGGCGACAGCTTTCACAGCCTGAACAAAGCCGTGCAATTGCGCCTCAGGCAGTTTGAAGAAGAAGTTTGGGTAGCTTCCGATCATCTCAGGTAAAATGGTCAGAACGTCTTCTTCGGGTTCTCGCCGGGCGGATTCGTCAAACAGGAAGGCAATGTTGGTATGGGCCTTGTCGTGGATCAGGGTGAAAACTTCGGCTTTCTCGTCGCTTGTCTCGACCACCAGCAAGGAAAGGTCAGGCAGGAACTTCACCCAAGGCCCGGTCTGGCTGGCCAGGGCAGTCAGCGCATCCTGCGCGCAATCCGCGCCATCGCATCGGTTGATCGGGTCTGAGCGCGGCCACAGACCGTTGCCGCGTGCCAGAAGCTGCAGAAAAAACTCCTGCTTGGGGGCGTCCGTTTCAAACGTGATCCCGGTGGGCATCGTGTCGTCGATGCGTCGGGTGTGCCAGAAAGTGTGCAATCTGGCCAGAACGCCTCGGTACCAGTTTTCGTGCATCCCCGGCCGTAGATTGCGCGGCATGAAGGTCAGGAAGTTGTCCTCACTCTCCATGCGCAATTCGTCCATGTAGATGCGGGTCGCCAGTTGATGCTCGACACGTCCGAACACGTCATATCCAGCGACCAGATTATAGTAGATCCGTTCAAACACCGGATAGTCGATAACCCAGGCGGTTTCCGGGATATCGCCATGAAACCCAGTCAGGGCCGAAGCGTTGTCGAAGTGCCGAAACACGGTTATCAGGGCGTTCGGGTTGGTGCCCTCGCCATCCCAGATCGCGTCATAGCCCCAACCACTTTGATGCGCGGGGCTGTTGCCATAGCGGGTATCGCGGAACTCAAGGTACTGGGCCTGGTTCTGATGCGAGAACATGTGCAGGTCGCCCAAGCTTTGACCTACCTGCGCGACGGGGAGCTCAAGAAGCGCAGCGCCCTCGGCCAGAAAACTTGGGTCGGTGATCGAGAGGTCGGCGTCGGGGTCAAGGAAACTGACCCAGAACCGGTCTTCGATGACGTCAACGGCAGTCTCTCCGTGACAGACGGGGCCGCGGATGAAGCTACGGACAAAGAACAGCGCGTCGTCTAACAGGAATTGATAACGGCTGCGCGCGGGGATTGCCGCGAAGGTCGAGAACGGGTCTCCGCCTTCGGCATCGCCATAGGAGGGCAGGTCGGTCAGTGCCCAGTTGGGCTGCAGGAACAGCGCCTGAAACCGTGCCATGCGATCGGGGCTTAGCGTATAGACTAGGTGTTCCTTGTGGACGATGGTCTCATCGACTTGTTGCAAGCGGTAGAAGAAAGGGTCAGAGCTGGGATCATCAAACGGGCGGCGTGTGGCGATTATGTCGATCTTTTCTCCACCGGGCGTTCTGGACCGGACCATTTGAAAGAACCGCCGTGGGTCATCGCCTTCGAAATGTAGGCGGGCCAGAAACAGATGTTCGAACAGATACCGGTTCATCAATTTCGCACGCGGGTCGGGGGCGTTCAAAAATGCCTCCCACTCGGTAACCTGCTCTTGGATATCGTCCGGCAATGGCGTGGTCGCCTCAGGCAAGGCTGCTCCGCTCTGCACCCAATCCATCAGCAACGCATGTTCTGAGGCTGCCAGTGGAGCAGTCCCATAGGGCATTCCGGCAATGGGATGACTTTCGCGGAAGGCGTCGAATTCCTGATCGGTTGGGCAGACCAAGGGGCGGTCAAGCGCTAGACCCAACGAGTCCGGCAGGGGCGCGTTTGTGGGCAGAGGGTTCTCGGCCCCCAGCGCCAGATAGCGCTCCAGCAGGCTGGTCTCGCCTTTTGCCTGCGGAAGAACCGGATGGAACCCCAAATCCCGCCACCCCTCAATTGTTGTGGCATCCTGTCCCAAACGGGTGGGTTGGGCATCTTCTAGGCGCTGCGAATGGTAAACCGCCAGTTTGTTGCCGCCGCGCAGCAGCCCCTCGGGCGAGGTCAGTTTGACCTGACAGGGCGCATCGTAGCAGCCGTGGCAAACCACGCATCGCTTGTCCAGAACCGGCTTGACCTGTGACCAGTCTGCCTGCGCGAAGGCGGAAAGGGGTGCGATGATCCATGCGATCAGCGTTACCCAGAAATTGGCTGGCCGTGGCGTCTTTTGTCCCATTGCTCCACTCTTGGTCGTCGTATCCGGTTTGTCGAGTCCCCCATCCCGCTTGCGCCTGCCGCGCGGTTGCGCTCTTGTGAGACAACCGATTTCCAACCTCGAGCGGAGCTTGCCTTGGACTGGCGCGATCACGGCATCTTACTGACCACGCGCCGCCACGGTGAAACGGCCGCGATTATCGAGGTCTTCACCGAGGCTCATGGCCGTCATGCGGGCGTGGTGCGCGGGGGAACCAGCCGCAAGATCGCGCCGATCCTACAGCCCGGCGCGCAACTGGACGTGCTGTGGCGGGCGCGACTTGAGGAACATATTGGCACCTTCCAGGTCGAACCCCTACGCTCGCGCGCGGCGGCGGCGTTCTCTGGTCGGCTGGCGCTGGCGGGGCTGAACGCCGTAGTGTCGCTGTTGTCCTTTTGCCTGCCCGAGCGCGAGCCGCATCCCGCAATCTACAGCCAGACCGAGCAGTTGATGGATCTGCTCGGGCAGGATGAGATCTGGCCGCTGGCCTATCTGCGTTGGGAACTTGCGCTGCTTGAGGAGCTGGGCTTTGGCCTCGACCTGTCCTCTTGCGCTGTAACCGGCGCGACCGAGGGGCTGGTCTATGTCTCGCCCAAAACGGGTCGGGCCGTCAGTCTGGAGGGTGCCGGAGAGTGGGCCGACCGCCTTTTGCCCCTTCCGCCCTGTCTGCGGGGCGAAGGGACGGCCCCGGATGCCGAAATCGTCCAGGGGCTGAACACGACGGGGTATTTCATGGAACACCGCGTTGCCCCTGCATTGGGTCATCATCCGCTACCCGAGGCGCGAGCGCGGTTCATCGAAAGGCTTACTCGGCGGCTTTGAACACCATCTCGTGCCCGTCCTCATTGCGCAGGATCAGCACATCGCCCGAAACCTCGGATTGGGTCATCGCCAACAGGGCTGCGAAATACATGCCCTCGGCCTCAAGCGCGGCACAGGCGGCGCGGGTGGCGGCAAGGTCCTTGATCTCGAACCATGGATAGGGCGCGTTCAGCGTGCCATTGTAGCTGTTGCAGGGGGCGTTGCCCGCGATTTTGCCCTCCTCGGGGAATTGCAGCAGGGCGCTGGCTTCAAAGGGCTGTCCGTCAATCTCCTGCAGGACCCAGGACCGGTCAGACGCGCCATAGGCTGCCACGGTTTCGTCGCGGTCGCATTGAAACAGGGCCATCAAGGGCAGAACGAGGGTCAGGCGTAGCATGGGCACAATCTAGCGCGACTTCGGTTTGTGCTGAACCAGAATCTCAGCTGCCCGCGCTGGCCGAGATCAGCTCTTCGCGCACCTCCAGCCGGGGCCGCCAGTTGTAACGGTCGTCTTCCGAGATCTCGCCCCAGAACAGGTCGCCGCTCTGCCGCCAGGGATCAAGGATCACGCCGTCCTTCAGGCTGTCTCCCCGCGCGCTGATCGCTGCCGAATGGTGGATGATGCGGAACGTGGTCGGAGGAGAGGTGGCCCAATGCACATCCAGCGTTTGAAAGTTCTCTTGCTGCAAGCGCCGGGTCATGGCCTGCGCCCAGTCATTGCATAGGCCGTAGTCGCGAAAGCCGTTGATGACCTTGGCGTTGTGAACGATCGGCGAATCCGTCACGTTCCAGTCCCGCTTCAACTGCTGCGAATAGCTGTACGAGATTTCCGCGGCGCGGCGGGCCTCGGCCGGATCGACATCGGGGCCAAGGTTGCGGATCTCAAGCGCCAGCCCATCGACATCCGCCCGTGTAACGGTCGAAGACGGAGCGCAGGCCCCAAGGGTCAGCATCACCAAGGCAGCCAGCAGCGCGGTCAGGCGTATCACGTTTGTCTCTCCGTCCGGGTTTCGAAAGGTCGTGTAAGTGATCTGCGCAGGATCGGGAAGGGGGAAGTTGCAGTGAGGAGTGTTCGGAATTGGTTATGTACGCGTGGTTAGCGCCACGGACAAAATGTGCAGTTCAAGAAAAAAACCCGGCGCGGGCGCCGGGTTCAGTTGGGGAAATGAAGTTGCCGAATTTCGGTCAGCCCAGCAGACGCCGTGCAATGACCTGTGCCTGAATTTCGGCAGCCCCTTCGAAAATGTTCAGGATACGCGCGTCGCAAAGGACGCGGCTGATCTTGTATTCCAGCGCGAAGCCGTTACCGCCGTGAATCTGCAGCCCGTTATCGGCCGCGGCCCAGGCCACACGTGCGCCCAGCAGCTTGGCCATACCGGCCTCTAGATCGCAGCGTTGTCCGTGGTCTTTTTCCCAGGCCGAGAAATAGGTCAGCTGCCGCGCGATCATGATCTCAACCGCCATCATCGCCAGCTTGCCGGAAACGCGCGGGAAGTTGATCAGCGATTTACCAAACTGCTTGCGGTCCTGCGCATATTGCATCGCGATATCCAGCGCACTTTGCGCAACGCCGATGGCGCGGGCGGCGGTCTGGATGCGGGCGGATTCGAAGGTCTCCATCAACTGCTTGAAGCCTTTGCCTTCTTCGCCACCCAGAAGGTTTTCACCCTTCACGTGGAAGCCGTCAAAGCCCAGCTCGTATTCCTTCATGCCGCGATAGCCCAGCACCTCGATCTCACCGCCGGTCATGCCGGGGGTGGGGAAGGGGACTTCATCCGTTCCTGGCGTCTTCTCGGCCAGGAACATCGACAGACCCCGGTGGTCGGTGCTGTCAGGATTGGTACGTGCCAGCAGGGTCATCACATGGGTTCGGGCCGCGTGGGTGATCCACGTTTTGTTGCCGGTGATCTCATAGTCGCCATCAGCGTTCTTGACCGCACGGGTGCGCAGGCTGCCCAGATCCGAGCCGGTGTTGGGTTCGGTGAACACGGCGGTCGGCAGTATCTCGGCGCTGGCCAGCTTCGGCAGCCAGTTTGCTTTTTGCTCATCCGTGCCGCCTGCGATGATCAGCTCGGCCGCAATCTCGGAGCGTGTGCCCAGAGAGCCGACGCCGATATAGCCACGCGATAACTCCTCGGACACCACGCACATCGAGGCTTTGGACAGGCCGAACCCGCCGAACTCTTCGGGGATGGTCAGGCCGAAAACGCCCATTTCGGCCAGCTCTTCGATGACCTCGATCGGGATCAGTTCGTCCTTCAGGTGCCAGTCATGGGCGTGCGGTTCGACTTTTTCGACCGCATAGCGACGGAACTGGTCGCGGATCATCTCAAGTTCTTCGTCCAGACCCGACGCGCCGAACATGGTGGCTCCGGCCTGATCTTCCATGAGAGCGACAAGGCGAGACCGCGCGGCTTGCGTATTGGCCTGCGCCATCAGCGTCTGGATCTCAGAAGTCTGGAACCCGGACAGAGCGTCCCAGCCCAGCCCCAGATCCTGCAGGCGTACAACTTCGCCCTGGTTCATGGGGATACCGCCAGCGACCTGATGCAGATACTCACCAAAGGCGATCTGGTGCAGCAGTTGCTCAATCTCGCCAAACTTGCCGTCCGCCTCAAGCGCTTCGGCCCAGCGTTGCATCTGTGCAAGGGACTGATGATAGGTCGCCAGCCATGCCAGCCCGTGAGCAGCTGTCTGGTTCGCCTCGATCAACGCACCCGAGATGCGACCGTCAGCCTCGACCATGGACCGCACCGAATCGCGCGCGCGCTCAAATACAGCTTCGACCGCTGGTACAGCGGCCTTTGTCAGGGCCAGAAGGTCCGGCAAAATCGCAGCTGTCGTCATCTGGGTCATATCCTGTCCGTCATGGGCCATGAATCACGTCCTCTTTTGCGTCGTCTGGTCATATCATGCTGCACGTGCAGCGCAACAAAAATACTTATTACGCTGCGAAAAAGTTCAAATATTACCTTGGTATTTTTGCAGTGCAGAGAGCGCACAGGGTGATATCTAGACGGCATGACATTGTTTTCCACACTCTCTCCGACCGATCTTGCCCTTGCCGCCGCGATTGCCTGTCTTGCCGGATGGGTCAAAGGAATGGTCGGTTTCGCGATGCCGATGGTTCTGGTTTCGGGGTTGAGTATGTTTCTGCCGCCCGAGCTTGCTGTTGCCGGTCTGATCTTCTCGACCGTTGTGACCAACGGCGTTCAGGCGCTGCAGGAAGGGGGGCGGGCGGCTATTGCCTCGATCCGGCGGTTCCGGGTCTTTCTGAGCGTTGGTTTGATCTTTCTGCTGATCGGAGCGCAGTTGGTGACGCTGGTTCCGGCCTCGACCTTCCTGATGTTGATCGGCATTCCGGTGACAGCCTTTGCATTGCTGCAGATCCTCGGGGTTACCTTTTCCCTCAAGGAAGCATCAGCGCGTATAGAAGCGATCTTCGGCGTAATTGCGGGCTTTGTAGGTGGGATATCGGGCGTGTGGGGGCCTCCGACCGTGGCGTATCTGACGGCCTTGAACACCCCAAAGCAAGAGCAGTTGAGAGTGCAGGGTGTGATCTATGGTCTGGGCGCTGTGGCTTTGACAGTGGCGCATATCGGCTCAGGGATACTGAATCGAGAGACAGCGCCGTTCTCAGCCGTTTTGGTCGTGCCAGCCCTTGCGGGGTTGTGGCTGGGGATGCGGTTGCAGGACCGCATTGATCAGGCCCTGTTTCGGAAAATCACCCTGTTGGTGCTGCTGGTTGCTGGGCTGAACCTTGTCCGCCGTGGTCTCTTCGGTTAGCGGATCACGCCCGCTTGTCCGCAAAGCGAAACGCGAAATAGAGGCCGAGCATCAGGAAGAAGAGGCCTGAGACGTCTCCGATCAGAAAGGCGATGTACTCTGCGGTCGCACTGCCGAAGGCCAAATTCGTCAGACCTGAGACCAGGAACGAGGTCACGACGCCGACGCCCATGATGCAAATCCAGCAGGGTTTGCGGTCGGCGCGTGGAAACAGATCCCAACCGAGCCATTTGCAGAGATAGAAGACCGCTGGAACCGTGGTTACGGCGATTGCCATTGCCAAAAGACGGCTTGGCAGGAACACATCGCTGCCGCCGAGTGCTGCGAAAACGATGAAAACACCGGGAAGAAGGGCAAAGATCGCCCTCCAGCCCAACAACCACGCGGATAGAACGCGCACGCCATGTGGTAGAAACAGCAGACTTGCCCGGCTTGGATATTCGGGAAAGAACAAGTTCTGCAAAGGCATCAGGACCTCAAAAGTGAGGAAGGATGCGATCACATAGGCCAAAGAGGCAAAAAATGTTTCCGAGGCCCACTTGCGCACGTCGATCAGCCGTTGATCTGCCGGGGCGCGGCGTCACCGTGGTGCATGTACGATATACCGTCCGCGATTGGCTGTGCCGCTTTGCGACAGATAACCCTTTTCGACCAGCGACTTCAGCGCGCGGAAAAAGGTGGGCCGCGAAACGCTCTGGACCAGAGTGTGTTCGATCAAGCCGAATGTCCGGACTTCCTGATCGGCTTTCGATAGCTCTTCGGCCGCGTAATAAATGTCGCGCTCGACCGGAGAAAGCTGTTCAAGGCCTAGTGTGCGCTCCATGCTTTGCATGAGCTTGCGAAGTTCGGTGAGTTTCGAGATTTCGGTCATATCTTACCTGTCTTTTTCGTGCCAACGCGGCCAAAGCCGAAACCTGGAAATATATCCAAACACCGTGGTGTCTGGCTGGTTTCATATTGACACTTTACCCCATCTACTTAGACTAGCGTCGTGATTAGGTTGCCCAATTCGCTGGTGTGAGTGTCCGCGCATGAGCTGCCCAAAGGTTATTTTAAGATTCGGCCCGGTGCAAAAGCTCCGGGCCAATTTAATGTAGCGACTGTAGCGTATCGGAAACTTCGGAACAACGCATTTGTATATGCTGTTTCCGCGCGGTAACCGGAAGGTGAACGCTCTGGCATAGAAAAGGGCGCCGAAGCGCCCTTGATTCAGGTCAGCCGATGGCAACAGCCTTGATGTCTTCGTCGATGAACGGAATGTACTGTTCAAAGTTCTCCGCAAACATCTGCACCAGCTTCTCTGCCTGCTTGTCGAACGCAACCTGATCATCCCAGGTGCGGCGCGGATCCAGCAGAACCTCAGGCACTCCGGGAACCGAGACAGGTACGTCGAAGCCGAAATTAGCATCCTTGCGGTACTCGGCATCGGCCAGCGAACCGTCCAGCGCAGCAGTCAGCAAGGCGCGGGTTGCCTTGATCGGCATCCGGCTGCCAATCCCGTAGGCGCCACCGGTCCAGCCGGTGTTGACCAGCCAGCAGGTCGCACCGTGCTGGGCGATCTTGTCACGCAGCAGGTTGCCATAGGCCTCGGGGCGGCGCGGCATGAAGGGCGCGCCAAAGCAGGTCGAGAAGGTTGGTTGCGGCTCGGTCACGCCACGCTCGGTACCTGCTACCTTAGAGGTGAAGCCCGACAGGAAGTGATACATGGCCTGCGCCGGTGTCAGCCGCGCGATGGGAGGCAGTACGCCGAACGCATCACAGGTCAGCATGATGATGTTCTTGGGATGACCGCCCAGAGCGCTGCTGGATGCGTTCGAGATATACTCGAGCGGGTAGGCGCAGCGCATGTTTGCAGTCAGTGAGTCATCATCGAAATCAAGTTCCTTGGTTTCGGGATCGAAGACCATGTTCTCGATCACCGTGCCGAATTTCGAGGTCGTCGCGTAAATCTCGGGCTCGGCCTCGGCGTTCAGGTTGATGGTCTTGGCATAGCAGCCACCTTCGAAGTTGAACGTACCACGATCCGACCAGCCATGTTCGTCGTCACCGATCAGAATCCGTGCCGGATCGGCGGACAAGGTGGTCTTGCCGGTGCCGGACAGGCCAAAGAAGACGGCGGTGTCGACCGGGTTCCCAACAGCGTGGTTGGCCGAGCAGTGCATTGGCATCACGCCTTTTTCCGGCAGCATGTAGTTCAGCAGGGTGAAAACGGATTTTTTGTTCTCGCCCGCGTATTCGGTGCCGCCGATGAGGATCAGCTTGCGGTCGAAGTTCAGTGCAATCACCGTCTCGCTACGGCAGTTGTGCTTGGCGGGATCCGCTTGGAAGCTGGGGCAGTTGATGATGGTGAAGTCAGCCGTGAAATCATCCAGATCTTCGCGATCCGGGCGGCGCAGGAGGTGGCGGATGAACAGGTTGTGCCAGGCCAGCTCGGTGACCATGCGCACGTTGATCGAGTAGGTCGGATCGGCCCCGCCAACGAGGTCCTGCACAAAGTAGTCGCGGCCTTTCATATGGGCCAGCATGTCTTCGTACAGTGCGTCAAAGCCTTCGGGGCTCATGGCGGCGTTGTTTTCCCACCAGATGCTGTCGGCGACGCTTTCGGTTTTGACGACGTGTTTGTCCTTGGGCGAACGGCCAGTGAACTTGCCGGTGGTGACCAGAAAGGCCCCGCCATTGCCAAGGGTGCCTTCGCCGCGCTTCAGCGCTTCTTCGATCAGCGCCGGTTCCATGAAGTTGTAATAGACATTGCCCAGACCCTCGATGCCCTGATCTTCGAGGCGGAATTGCGGGTTAACCCGTCCAGATGTCATTTGTGTCTTCTCCTGTGGCGGCGCGGAGGCAGTTCGGCCCGGTGCGCTCTTGGGGCAATCATGCCGGACGACTCCGGCGGACAGGCGTCCTCTTATCATGGTCGTTTGGGGCATGAACAGGAGGCTTTGACGCAGTTAGCGCAACCAAGTCTAGGTTTAGCGCCATCACAAATTTCCTGTCGGAAAACCGGGCAGCATTTTGCGGTCGGCAAGGCATTTTTGCCGCAGAACTGCCGCAAGAATGGCTTGATTCGTGGTTACGGATTGATTCGGCGCCTTAAAACCGCCAACAATATCTTACAAAAAAGCGTATTATTGCGTATATGAGCAGGAATAGGGGTGACCCCAATGTCAAAGATTGCACTAGTGGATGACGATAGAAACATTCTGACGTCGGTATCCATGACGCTCGAAGCCGAGGGTTTCGAGGTTGAAACGTATAATGACGGTCAGGCTGCGCTGGATGCTTTCAACAAAAAGCTGCCCGATATGGCTGTTCTGGATATCAAGATGCCGCGGATGGACGGGATGGATCTGTTGCAGCGGCTGCGCCAGAAAACCCAGATGCCGGTTATCTTTCTGACCTCCAAGGATGACGAGATCGACGAAGTTCTGGGTCTGCGCATGGGCGCGGACGACTATGTGAAGAAGCCGTTTTCGCAGCGCCTTCTGGTCGAACGTATTCGCGCCTTGCTGCGTCGTCAGGAAGCCACCGAGGGCGATAGCGCTGCGGTCAGCACCGGTGATGCGAAGGTCATGGAACGTGGTGAGCTGCGGATGGACCCGCTGCGTCACGCGGTGACCTGGAAGGGTAATGATGTTTCATTGACCGTGACCGAGTTTCTGCTTCTGCAGGCCCTGGCACAACGCCCGGGCTTCGTCAAAAGCCGCGACCAGCTGATGGATGTGGCCTATGATGATCAGGTCTATGTCGACGACCGCACCATCGACAGCCACATCAAACGTCTTCGCAAGAAGATGCGCGCCGCTGATCCTGAGTTCTCGGCCATCGAGACGCTCTATGGTATTGGCTACCGCTACAACGAAGAATAGGCACGCGCCCCGTTTGAAGGTATTGTGGTCCCGTGCGTGACACTGACCAATCTGACGAGCTGCACGACGGTGATGTCGTCATCGGGGATGACTGGGTTATCCCGCAAGACCCCGAGTCTGCCGAGCTGCGAGAAAAGCGGTCGCGGAGGAACCTGTTTTCTCTGCGCGGCTCGCCTTTGGCACGCAAGATCGTCACCTTCAACCTGATCGCTTTGGTCATTCTGGTGACCGGGCTTTTGTATCTGGACGATTCCCGGAAGGAACAGGTGCAGCAAACCGCGCGCAATCTCATGGGCGATGCGCAGCTGGTTAGCAACGTGTTCGAGGCTCAGATCCGTCAGAACGCAGCCGCGGGCGCTCAGAATCCGCGGGTGCTGGATGTGGGTGACACGCTGGCAGGGTTAAGCCTACCAGAAGGTGGCGAAGTTTTCGTCTACGACGCCAGCGGCACGTTGATCGGCTGGACGCGGGGTGCCTCAGTTGCGGTGGATCTGTCAACCATCCTGCAGTCAGAGGCGGATATCCAAACTGGAAGCACCGTTATCAGTGACGCTTTGAATGCGGTCTGGACCGGGGTGTCCCGGGTGTTCAACTGGTCAACGACTGACGAGGCCCCAACACTGGCCCAACGGGTGCAATCCATCATCCCCGATACGCTTGGCGGCAGAACGCAGGTGCAGGCCGTTCAGGACGAGATGGACGAGACGGTGATCGTTGCCGCATCTCCCATTGTGTTCAACGACGCGACGGTTGGAGCTGTTGCCATAACCGGACCGGCAGGTGAAATCGACGCGCTGGCCCGACGCGAGCAGGAGCGGATTCTGCAAATGTTTGTTGTCGCTCTGCTGGTTTCGGTCGGTCTTAGCCTTGTTCTGGCGTCGACCATTGCCAATCCGTTGGCCGATCTGGCCGCCGCGGCCGAGATGGGCAAAGACCGTGGCACAGGCGTTAATCCGGGCCGCATTCGTATCCCGGATCTGAGCGCCCGTCCTGATGAGATTGGTCGCCTCAGCTTGGCGCTGCGGGGCATGGTCACGGCGCTCTACAACCGGATTGACGCAAATGAACAATTCGCGGCCGACGTGGCACATGAGATCAAGAACCCGCTGGCCAGTCTTCAATCCGCTGTTGGAACGCTACGGATGGTCAAGCGCGACGATCAGCGTGAAAAGCTTATGGGCGTCATCGAACATGACGTGCGGCGTCTGGACCGCCTTGTCAGCGATATCTCCAACGCCTCGCGGCTGGATGCGGAGCTTGTGAAAGAGGCTGAGCAGCCCTTTGACCTGTTGAAACTGCTGGACAATCTGGGTCAGTTTTTGGGCGAAGATGCCAAGTCCAAGGGCATTGAATACGCCACCGATCTGCCCGCCGACCCGATCGTGATCAATGGGCTTGAGGCGCGCTTGGCACAGGTTTTCGTCAACCTGATCACCAATGCGATCTCCTTCTGCGAAGACGGCGACGCAATCCGCGTCTGGGTGCGTCAGCGCGACAACCGCGTGCTGGTCGTCGTCGAAGACACCGGTCCCGGCATTCCGGAACAGGCCCTGACCAAGGTCTTCAAACGCTTCTACTCTGAGCGCCCCGAGGAGCATTTTGGCAACAACTCCGGCCTCGGGTTGGCAATCTCGAAACAGATTGTCGAGGCGCATGGCGGCGTGATCTGGGCCGAGAATATCCGACCGACCGAAGCCGATGTCACCTCGGAGCCGCTGGGAGCGCGTTTCGTCGTGGGGCTTCCTGTGTAGGACATGAGCAGTCAGACGCTTTCAGACTTTGGGGACAAAGACAGCGCCTGTGTTCACGCGACCTGTGTTGCGGTTCAGGGGCGGGGGCTTCTGATCGTTGGGGCCTCGGGGTCGGGAAAGTCCTCACTCGCCCTTCGCATGATGGCCTTTGGGGCCGATCTGGTTGCCGACGACCGGGTCAATCTGCGGCGGGACGCGGGCGCGGTGATTGCCGACGCACCACCGCGGATTGCGGGCTTGATCGAGGCGCGTGGCATCGGGCTGTTGCGCGCCGCCCCTTGCGGCCCGGTGGCTTTGGATTATGTGCTCGACATGGACCAGACGCAGCCCGCCCGCCTGCCAGAACCCGTTACTTTGCAGTTGCTGGGGCACTATGTACCCTTGTTGTATGGCGCCGGCGTGCCCAATTTGGCCGAAGCACTGATGCAATTGCTTAAAATGGGGCGCGTAGACCCGGAATGGACCAGCACATGACAGCGCAACGGCGGATCGTTCTGGTGACTGGCCCGTCCGGGGCAGGACGATCGACAGCCATTCACGTGCTTGAGGATTTGGGGTTCGAGGCGATAGACAATCTGCCCATGGGCCTGCTGACGCGCCTGTTGGAAGGCGCGGGGGATGATCGACCCATGGCGTTGGGGATTGATGCGCGTAACCGGGATTTCTCGACCATCGGCTTCATCGAACTGGCCGCCAAGCTGGGCCGTATGGAACAGGTTGACCTAACCGTCCTTTATCTGGATTGCAGTGATGATGTTCTTCTGCGCCGCTTCTCGGAAACTCGCAGGCGCCACCCTGTGGCAAAGGACGCGGGCCCTGAAACCGGCGTGCGCCAGGAAAAAGAACTGCTGGCCCCGATCCGCGAAATTGCCGATACCTTGATCGAAACCAGCGCCCTGAATGTTCACCAACTGCGTGAAGAGGTCGAACACTGGTTCGCCCCACAGGGTGGCCGCCATCTTGCGGTCTCGATCGAGTCTTTTTCCTACAAACGCGGCCTGCCGCGCGGCCTCGACATGGTGTTCGATTGCCGTTTTCTGGCCAATCCCTATTGGCGGCCCGAATTGCGTACCGCCGACGGTCGAAACGCTGACGTGGCGCGCTATGTCCAAACCGATAAGAATTACGCTCCGTTCTTTGACCGGGTGGTCGGAATGCTGGACATTTTGCTACCAGCCTTTCGCGCCGAAGGCAAAGCGCACCTGTCGGTTGCTTTCGGGTGTACCGGTGGCCAGCACAGATCTGTCGCTTTGGCAGAGGCGGTTGCGAAAGCCCTTGCAGACAGGGGGCAGCAGGTGGCAATTAGGCACCGCGAGATGGAACGACGCGCATTGAATGTGAGGCCGGATTGATCGGGATAGTGATCGTAGCGCATGGAGGGTTGGCCAAAGAGTATCTGGCCGCCATGCAGCATGTTGTCGGGCCGCAGCCCGGCCTCGTCGCGATCGCGATCGAAGCCGATCATGACCGCGATGAAAAGCAGGCCGAAATCTGCCGTGCCGCAAACGACGTTGATATGGGCGGCGGTGTGGTGATCGTCACGGACCTGTTCGGTGGCAGCCCGTCGAACCTCAGCCTCCGGGCCTGTGCGCCGCAGGATCGGCGCATTTTGTATGGCGCGAACCTTCCCATGCTGATCAAACTGGCCAAAAGTCGCCACTTGCCTGTAGCCGATGCCGTGCGTCACGCGATGGAGGCTGGACGCAAGTACATCAATGCGCAAAATGTGACATTGGATTAGGACCGGACGTATTGAAATGACCAATCGAAGCTTGAAAATCATCAATGAAAAGGGCCTGCACGCCCGTGCCTCGGCCAAGCTGGTTGAGGTGGTAGAAGGTTTCGATGCCAGTGCCGAAGTCTCCAAGGACGGACTTTCTGCATCAGGCGACAGTATCATGGGCCTTTTGATGTTGGCAGCCTCGCGCGGAACCACTATTGACGTCGAGACCTCCGGGCCGGATGCTGAGGCATTGGCAGAAGCCTTGGAAACGCTTGTGAACGACAAGTTCGGCGAGGGGTTCTAAAGCCACCCCGCCGGGACAGGAAGAACGGGAAGACCAAGAATTGGCGGAAACAACGCACGACACCAAGACAGGCCCCGTTGTCAACGGGACCGAAGATCAGGGCGAGGTCTACGACCGTAGAACCCTGACATATGCCAATTCGTTCGACGATGCCTGGACCGCGACGGCAATCCGCGCCATCGAATGGTGTACTGGCAAGCTGACCATTCTTCGGATGGTCAATAAATTCGAAAAGAAAAACGAGCAGTATCGTGGCCAGCGGTTCTGGGGTGGGGCGCTCAAGACGATGGGGATTACCCTCACCACGCCCGAAGAACAGATTGCACGTATTCCCAAAACCGGCCCCGTTGTTGTTGTTGCTAACCATCCTCATGGCATGGTGGACGGCATGATTTTCGCTGAGCTGATTGGACGTGTCCGTAGCGACTACCGTATCCTGACCCGCTCGGTTCTGACTGGTCTGGATGAGGCCGCGACCTCGTTCATGATCCCCGTTCCTTTCCCGCACGATCCCGAAGCGCAAACCAAAATGCTGGAAATGCGGACCAAGGCTATGGACCACCTGAAAGAAGGTGGCGTGGTCGCCCTGTTCCCCTCGGGTGTGGTGATGTCCTCGGATGATTGGTTCGGGCCGGCGATCGAACGCGAATGGAACGTCTTCACCGCCAAGATGATCCGCCGTTCAGGCGCGGCCGTAGTGCCGATCTACTTCCCCGGCCGCAACTCGCGCGCCTATCAGATCGCCAACAAGCTTTCGCCGATCCTACGGCAGGGCCTGTTGCTGCATGAGATCGTCCGCTCTTGCAACAAGCCCCAGTCCCCGGTGATCGGAGAGCCGATCTCGGATGAAGACATGCAACTGCTTGAACGCGACCCGCGCGGTTTCATGGCGTGGCTGCGAAACCACACGATGTCTTTGGGCGGTACAGCCAAACGCTGATCCGCTCCTTCATCTGGCTAAAATATCCCGGGGGTGAGACCGGATGAAATCCGGGCGAGGGGGCTGGCCCCCTCTTAGCGCGTCGGAACCGGCACGTCGCCGCGATAGTCGTAGAATCCACGCTGGGTCTTACGCCCCAGCCAACCGGCCTCAACATATTTCGTCAGCAGCGGGCAGGGGCGATACTTGGTATCCGCCAGCCCATCATGCAACACGTTCATGATCGCCAGACAGGTGTCGAGCCCGATGAAATCGGCCAGTTCCAGTGGCCCCATAGGATGATTGGCGCCCAGCTTCATCGACTGGTCGATGGATTGAACACTCCCCACACCTTCATAGAGCGTATAGACCGCCTCGTTGATCATCGGCATCAGGATACGGTTCACGATAAAGGCCGGGAAATCCTCCGCGCTGGCGGCGGTTTTGCCCAGTTTGTCGACAACGGCCTTACAGGCGTTATAGGTCTCTTCGTCGGTGGCTATCCCTCGGATCAGCTCGACCAGTTGCATGACGGGCACCGGGTTCATGAAGTGGAACCCCATGAACCGCTCTGGTCGGTCGGTCCGGCTGGCCAATCGCGTGATCGAGATCGAGGATGTGTTCGATGTCAGGATCGTATGCGGCAGCAAATGCGGTTGCAGATCCTCAAAGATCGCCTGCTTGATCGTCTCACGCTCGGTCGCGGCCTCGATCACCAGATCGGTCTGGCCCAGACGCGGCAATTCCAGCGTGGTGGTGATCCGCCCCAAAGCGGCTTGCACAGCCTCGTCCGAGATTTTCCCGCGTGAGGCCTGACGCGCCAGATTGCCTTCGATCGTCTTTATGGCATTGTCCAGGGCGTCCTTGTTGACGTCATTGACCAACACGTCATAGCCGGCCAAGGCCAGAACATGCGCGATCCCGTTGCCCATCTGGCCTGCGCCAATCACTCCGACCGATTTGATTTCCATGCTCTGGTGCCTCTGCTCTCAGCTCGCCGCGACATTACCGGCAGTTTGGGGCGGGCGGCAAGAGGCATCCGAGGTCTGCGGACCGGTCAAATTTGCCTCAAATCCGCACATTAGCAATTTCGCAAGACTTGCGACGGCAAGATGGCAACCGGGTGAAAAATTGGGTGAGTGATATGAGCTATCATCAAACGTGCGCAGCCGTGCTCGAAGACAGCGTCTGTCAGTATGGGGCGTCAAAACTGCGATTCCGGGGGCCGTTGCGCGCGTTGGACGGGTCCTATCTGGCGTGTATAGGAGGGGACGAGACATTCGGTCGCTTCGTCGAACGCCCCTACGTCGCGATTCTCGAAGGTCTGCTGGACCGCAAATGCATCAACTTCGGCAGTCTTCTTTGTGGGGTTGAGGCGCTGTGCGGCGATTCCACCTTGGTTGAGCTGGCGAATGAGTCCGAACTTTGCGTGCTGCAATTGCCAGGGGCGCTGGGGCAATCGAATCGCTTCTACCGCGTGCATCCGCGCCGCAACGACCGGTTTTTATCTCCGACACCGGACCTGCTGACGCTCTACCCAGAAGTGGATTTCACGGACGTCCATTTCGTGCGTCACTTGCTGGGACTGTTGCATTCCTATTCGGACGCACGCTTCGAAATCGTCACCCACGAACTTCGCAAAAAGTGGGTCGAGGCGCTTGGCGCTTTTCTACAGGCGATCCGGCCTCCGGTCGTTTTGCTGAACCTGCAGGTCGATGGCGAGATCGCCCATGAGGTTGCAGGGCCGCTGGGCTGTGAGCCGGTCTTTGTGGATACCGAGATGTTGGACGCACTGAGGCCCTACAGTGCGGATGTCGTTTCGATGTCAGTCCGGATCTCCGGCGAATCGGATGAGTTGGAAGATATGCTGTTCGGGACCCTTCAGCAGCCTATGGCCGAACATATGATCGGCCCGGCGACCCATCGTCGGATCGCAGAAACTCTTTCCCGTTCGATCCGGGATTTGCATTGAAAAAGGCCCGCCGGTGGGGCGGGCCTTGCAATGGTTTTCCAAGCAACCGCTTGGTTCGATCAGCCGAGTTTCTCGGTCAGTTCGGGTACGGCCTGGAACAGGTCAGCAACCAGACCGAAGTCAGCAACCTGGAAGATCGGTGCTTCTTCGTCTTTGTTGATCGCAACGATGACCTTCGAGTCCTTCATACCAGCCAAGTGCTGGATCGCGCCCGAGATGCCGACAGCGACATACAGGTCCGGTGCAACAACCTTACCGGTCTGACCCACCTGCCAATCGTTCGGGGCATAGCCCGAGTCCACGGCGGCACGCGACGCGCCAACAGCGGCGCCGAGCTTGTCAGCCAGAGTCTCGATCAATTTGAAGTCTTCTTCCGAGCCGACACCACGGCCGCCCGAAACAACAACACCAGCCGAGGTCAACTCGGGACGATCGCTCTCGGCAACCTTGTCCTCAACCCAGGACGACAGGCCGGGGTTTTCGCCAACCGAGATGGTCTCAACCGCAGCCGAACCGCCTTCGCCTGCCGCATCAAAGGAAGCGGTGCGGAAGGTGACGACTTTCTTGGCGTCGTTCGATTTGACGGTCTGGATCGCGTTGCCTGCATAGATCGGACGCTCGAAGGTCGAGCCGTCAACCACGCCAGACGCATCCGAGATCACCATCACATCCAGCAACGCAGCAACGCGCGGCATGACGTTCTTGGCGTCGGTGGTGGCAGGGGCAACGATGTGCTCATAGCCATCGGCGAGACCCACGATCAACGCTGCGGTCGATTCCGCCAGGCGGTGGCCCAGCGACTCGTCTTCAGCAACCAGAACCTTGGACACGCCGTCGATCTTGGCAGCAGCCTCACCGGCAGCAGCGGCAGAACCGCCCGCGGCCAGAACGGTCACATCACCCAGCGATTTCGCAGCGGACACGGCCTTGGCAGTGGCGTCCAGCGACAGTTCGCCGTTGTTGACTTCGGCAAGCAGAAGTACAGCCATTACACAGCCCCCGCTTCTTTGAGTTTCGAGACCAGCTCATCAACCGAGCCGACGACGATACCAGCGGCACGGGCCGGCGGCTCATCGGTTTTGACGATTTCCAGACGCGGAGTGACGTCGACGCCGTAATCGGCGGCGGTTTTCTCGTCCAGCGGCTTTTTCTTCGCCTTCATGATGTTCGGCAGCGACGCATAGCGCGGCTCGTTCAGGCGGAGGTCAACGGTCACGATAGTCGGCATCTTGACGTTGATGGTCTGCAGACCGCCGTCAACCTCACGGGTGATTTTGGCGGTGTCGCCTTCGATGTCCAGCTCGGAGGCGAAGGTGCCCTGGCTCCAGCCCAGTAGGGCCGACAGCATCTGGCCGGTGGCGTTCATGTCATTGTCGATCGCCTGCTTGCCCGCCAGAACGATGCCCGGCTGCTCTTCCTCGACCACTTTGGCCAAGATTTTCGCAACGGCCAGAGGCTCGATATCCGTGTGGACGTCATCCGCAGCCACAACCAGAATCGCGCGGTCCGCACCCATGGCCAGAGCAGTCCGCAGCGTCTCCTGCGCCTGCTTCACACCGATCGAAACAGCAACGACTTCGTCAGCCTTGCCTGCTTCTTTCAGGCGGATCGCCTCTTCAACTGCAATCTCGTCGAACGGGTTCATCGACATCTTTACATTGGCGAGATCAACACCGCTGCCATCCGCCTTAACACGGACCTTAACGTTGTAGTCAATCACGCGCTTGACAGGCACAAGTACCTTCATTTTTGCGTTCGCTCCTTACAAAAACGGCAAGCCGCGTCGCGACTCCACCAATGCTCTCGCGAGACTAGATAGCGCCTCAATCTCATCGACAACAGAGCAAAATCGTCACGTCATGGGCTTGAGACGTCGCGTTTTGTGTTTTTTGAAGAATAGGGAGCAGAGTTTTTTGACGGTTAGCCGTCGAAGTTGGGGTCGGGGGGATTTGCTCGTCGGAGGCCAACCCCTCTAGCTGAACCAAGAAGACTGATTGTTTTGGTTAGCGGTGCGCCGAGTATACGACGCTTTGCGCCCGCCCTTCGGGCCGGGGCTCCGCCCTTCCGGTCGCCGGGACGTCCAGTGGACGTCCCGCCGCTTTCAGCGGTTCGCGCCCGGAACCCACAAGACATCATCCTTGCCGCTGTTGTTGGCGCAGCGGGCGGCGACGAAGAACCAATCACTCAGACGGTTCAGATATTTAACCGCGACCTCGTTGACAGGCTCCATATTGGTAAGCTCAACAGCCAGACGCTCAGCCCGGCGTGAGACGGTGCGGCAGACATGCAGATGCGCCGCCAAAGGCGAGCCGCCGGGCAGGATGAAGCTGCGCAGCGGTTCCAGATCAGCATTCATAGCGTCGATTTCAGCCTCAAGCCGATCGATCTGAGCAGGCGCGATGCGCAGCGGCGGGTAGTCGGCCTCGGCATCTTTTTCCATGTCGGGTCGGCAAAAATCAGCCCCCAGATCGAACAGGTCGTTCTGTATGCGGGCCAAGGCGGCATCGGTTTCACCCTCGGCTTCGGTCCGGGCGACGCCGACAAAGGCGTTCAGCTCATCTACCGTGCCATATGCGGCCACGCGGCCCGAGTATTTCGCAACCCGCTCGCCATTGCCCAAAGCGGTTTTTCCGTCATCGCCTGTGCGCGTGTAGATCTTGTTCAGAACGACCATCTTCAAACTCCTTGTCCGCGCAGGAAGACGTAAAGCACAATCAGCAATACGGCAATGAATTGAAAGAGGATGCGCAGCCGCATCATCTTGTTGCTTTTCTTGGCGGCATCCATGCCGCTTTTACCGAAATTTGCGATGCCAAGGGTCAGCACGACGACAACCGCCGCCATCGCCAGGAGCAAAACGACCATCAAAGGGTCCATCGTCAGTCACCGTCCGCTTTTTCTTTGGGTGCGCCTGATCTAGCGCCTGCAGGGCCAAAAGCGAACGGGAAATATTGCCTCAGATGTCTGACAGTATGCGGTCTACGGCTTTTGTTGGCAGAATTCGCCGCAAATAGCCTGCGATATAGGTCGGAGTCGTAACGTAGTAGCGCGCCTTGGGCCGTTTCGCTTCGACCGCATGTGCCAGTTTGTTTGTCACCGCCGAGGCCGGCAGTTCGAACCTGTCCGGGCCAGAGCCTTCATAGAGCCGTTTCAGCAAAGATGCCTCATACCTGTCACGCAAGACCGAGTTTTCCCAATCCACGAAGCGCTCGAACACCGGAATCGCTTTTTCGCGGATTTTCGACGTGATCGGACCGGGTTCGATCAGGATGACCTTGACGCCGCTACCGCGCAGTTCCAGGCGCATCGTGTCGGTCAGACCTTCGATCGCGTATTTGGTGGCGACATAGGCGCCGCGCCAAGGAAACGCGACCAGTCCCAGAACCGAGGAGTTCTGGACAATGCGCCCATGACCCTGTTCGCGCATGACGGGAATGACCTGCCGCGTCAGTTCGTGCCAGCCGAAGACATTCGATTCGAAGATGAACCGCAAACCGTCGGTCGGCACATCTTCGACCGCGCCGGGCAGCCCGTGCGCCCCGTTGTTGAACAGGGCGTGCAAGGTGCCTCCGGTGGCCTCAAGAACCTCGGCCAGTCCGGCGGTGATGCTGTCTGTGTCCTGATAGTCGATCAGCGGGCTTTCAAATCCTTGCGCGCGCAGCCTGTCGCAATCACGCTGCTGACGGCACGAGGCAAAGACGCGCCAACCGCGTGCACGCATACCGTGTGCTGCATCCAGGCCGATGCCGGACGAGCAGCCGGTAATAAGAATGGATTTCTGCATGATGGCCCCGAACCTCAACGTCCCCAACACCTAGGCTGCGAGAGGAAACAGGGCAATGACGCCCGGACGTCAATTCGTGGTTTTGCGGACCAGTGATGCCGAAATCCATCCGACCTGTTGCCCGGGAAACACGCGTGTGCGCAACCAACCCGTGCCGGAATCGCTCAGTACTTCGACCCTTTGCCCGATCGTGGCCTTGCCGATGATGGGATAGATCGTGCCCGGGCCGTCACGCATGTTGACGCGGGTGCCAGAGATTTCGCGGATGTCCTTTTCGGGCTCTGCGACAGGTGCCACAGCAGGTTCGGCATCGGTTGTGACCTGCTGTATCGCCGTTACGCCGCCTTCCAGCGAGGCCAGCGTCAACGTGACATCCTGATCTTCGAACAGGGACGGATTCGCCTGCAATCCGGCTGCAACCTGAGACAGAAGCGCCTTGGTTTCTTCCTCACCCAGAACAGGTTCTGGTTCTGCAATAAACTCAATAACAGGGATGGGTTGAACTGCGGCGCGGGTCACCAACTCCTCAACCGGTGCGGCAGCCGGAGGCGTCGCCTTGGGTGCAGGTTCGAACGTGGCCGCCATACGCTGCGGATTGTCACTGCGCAGGCCGCGCGGCTCGAAATCGGGGCCTCCGCTCATGACGTAGAAGGCCCAGCCAAGGGCGACAAAAGTAACAAGTATCAGGCGCGTCATGACGCTTCCCCCCGAAGAAATCGTAAATACAAGAATTGGCAGCAGTTTAATTCATGAGACCATAGCATATTTCGAGGCGGGAGTCGAAAAATGGGGGAAATCCGTGGGTTGCCTCCCCCTGTTGCAAAAAGCGCGACTTGTCCCCAGTAAAATAAGTCTTGGTTGCTTTACCAAGCTGCGCTTGCGTCGTATCACATCATATATGAACGATACGATCGACGACCCCAACATGGAGGCCCCTGACAATGGGGGCGAGGTAGCCGAACCGCTACGCCGCGCAATTGGTGAGCGCTATCTGACCTATGCGCTGTCCACCATCATGCATCGGGCGCTGCCGGATGCGCGTGATGGTTTGAAACCGGTTCACAGGCGAATCCTCTATGCGATGAGGGAACTACGACTCAGTGCAACCGGAGGTTTCCGGAAGTCTGCGAAGATCTCGGGCGATGTGATGGGCAACTACCATCCGCATGGTGACGCCGCGATTTACGACGCGATGGCGCGTCTGGCCCAGGATTTCAACGTGCGCTACCCGCTGGTCGACGGGCAGGGGAATTTCGGCAATATCGACGGCGATAACCCGGCGGCCTCGCGTTACACCGAAGCGCGGATGACCATCGTGGCCGAGGCGCTGCTGGAAGGTCTGAACGAAGACGCCGTTGATTTCCGCGACAATTATGATGGGACGCTGACTGAGCCGGTCGTACTGCCCGCTCAGTTCCCGAACCTGTTGGCGAATGGTGCCAGCGGTATTGCCGTGGGCATGGCGACGAATATCCCGCCGCATAATATCTCGGAACTCTGCGACGCTTGTCTGCATCTGATCAAAACGCCAGATGCGCGCGACGACACTCTGCTAAACTACGTGCCCGGCCCGGATTTCCCGACCGGCGGCGTGATCGTCGAGCCGCCCGAGAATATCGCGCAAGCCTATCGCACCGGGCGCGGGTCCTTCCGCCTACGCTGCAAGTTCGAGGTCGAGGATCTGGGTCGTGGTCAGTGGCAGATCGTGGTCACCGAGATCCCCTATCAGGTTCAGAAATCCAAGCTGATCGAAAAGATCGCAGAACTGATCCAGACCAAGAAAATCCCGATTCTCGCCGATGTGCGCGACGAATCCGCCGATGACATCCGTCTGATCCTCGAGCCGCGTTCCAAGAACGTGGATCCCGAGGTGCTGATGGGCATGCTTTATCGCAACTCGGACCTTGAGGTGCGGTTCAGCCTGAACATGAACGTGCTGATCGACGGTGTGACGCCTAAAGTCTGCTCGATGAAAGAAGTGTTGCGCGCCTTCCTCGATCACCGGCAAGAGGTCCTGATCCGTCGCTCGCGTCACCGCATGGCGAAAATCGACCATCGGCTGGAGGTATTGGAGGGCTTTATCGTCGCCTTCCTCAATCTCGACCGTGTGATCGACATCATTCGCTACGACGACGACCCCAAAGTCGCGCTGATGCGCGAGGATTGGGGTATCGACCACGTCCGTGCCACGGACGAATCCGACTATGTCTCGCCCAAACCGGGCGAGGGCGAGTTGTCCGAGATTCAGGTCGACGCCATCCTCAACATGCGTCTGCGCAGCCTACGTCGTCTGGAAGAGATGGAACTGGTTCGCGAGCGTGACGAGCTAATGCTGGAACGCGCCAATCTCGAAGACCTGCTGGCCGATCCTGCCCTTCAATGGGCAAAGATCGCCGAGCAGTTGAAAGAGACCAAGAAGACCTTCGGCAAAGACTACGAAGGCGGCGCGCGTCGCACGCAATTCGCCGAGGCCGGACAGGTCGAGGAAGTGCCGCTTGAGGCGATGATCGACAAGGAACCGATAACGGTGGTCTGCTCTCAGATGGGCTGGATTCGGGCCATGACCGGCCACATCGACCTCAAGCGCGAATTGAAGTTCAAAGATGGCGACGGCCCCCGGTTCATCTTCCATGGTGAAACCACGGATCGGTTGCTGGTGTTCGCATCGAACGGGCGATTCTACACCGTCAGCGCCGCCAACCTGCCCGGCGGGCGCGGCATGGGGGAACCGCTCCGCCTGATGGTGGATCTGCCGAACGAGGCACAGATCATCGACATCCTGATCCACAAACCGGGGCGCAAGCTGCTGGTGGCCTCGGACGCGGGTAACGGGTTCATGGTGCCCGAGGATGATGTGCTGGCGCAGACCCGAAACGGGAAGCAGGTGCTGAACGTCAAAGGCGACGAGACGGCGATGATCTGTAAACCGGTCGATGGTGACCACGTCGCAGTGGTCTCGCAGAATGGCAAGTTCCTGGTCTTCCCGACCGAAGAGCTGCCCGAGATGACCCGAGGCAAAGGCGTGCGTTTGCAGAAATACAATATGGCGCGCGGCCGGCAGGGCACGTTGGAGTTGGATGGCGGCCTGTCCGACATCACCACCTTTAACTGGGAAGAAGGGCTCAAATGGTCCATGGGTGGCGACAAAACCCGGCACGAGGCGGATATGTCCCAATGGCTGGCCAAACGCGCCAGCGTCGGGAAAAAGCCCCCTTATGGTTTCCCGCGTGACTATAAATTCTCGTGATCTGACGAGGGTTTCGGGCAAATTCCGCCGATACGGCTTGGCACAGGCCGTATCGGTGCGCTAGATCAAAGAAAAACAGGCCTATCGAGACGAGATCATGCTGCGCATTTTGACCCTGATTACTGGACTTGCCCTGATGGGCGCCTGCACGCAGACGCAAGTCTATGAAGAACCCGAGTCGTTGGGCGAATTCAAGCTGCGCGTAAACTACGCCTTCGCTGAGAAAGCCCGCCAAGGACCGGTCTCGCGCGATGCGACACCAAAAGAATGGGAAAACGCCATTCAGAACGCGGTTGATATCCGTCTCGGCCGCTATGAAGGCGCTCAGGAATACGACATCGGTATCAGCCTCGAAGGATACATGCTGGCGCCTCCGGGCATTCCCGTCATCTACAATCCCAAAAGCACGGCGATTGTTCTGGTCAATGTCTACGATGTGAAGAAGAAAGAATTCCTCGCCAAGGGCAAGCAGTTCCAGGTTTTGGAAGACACGACCGGAGAGAGCGCTCTGACAGGATCGGGCAATACCCGCACCAAAGAAGAGCAGATGAGCGGCCTTGCCCTGAAAGTTGCCGACCGAGTCGAAGAGTGGTTGGCCGAAGAACACAAGGACAATGGTTGGTTTGACCGGCGTCCGGACCTGATCCAGCCGCTGGAAACGAGCGAGCTCACGCAGAATCCGGCGTGATCGGCGCATTTCCCTCAGGATGTGCTTGATTTTCCCCTTTGAACCAAATATCTCGCGCGCGCAGATGTAACCACGGGACCAAGGGTCCCCCAAATCGCAAAAGGGCGCCTGAGGAATGGCAAAGGAAAAGTTTGAGCGTACAAAACCGCACGTCAACATCGGCACGATTGGCCACGTTGACCACGGCAAGACCACGCTGACCGCAGCGATCACCAAGTATTTCGGTGACTTCAAAGCGTATGACCAGATTGACGGTGCGCCGGAAGAGAAAGCGCGCGGGATCACCATCTCGACCGCCCACGTGGAATACGAGACCGAGAACCGCCACTACGCACATGTCGACTGCCCCGGCCACGCCGACTACGTCAAGAACATGATCACCGGCGCCGCTCAGATGGACGGCGCGATCCTGGTTGTGAACGCTGCTGACGGCCCGATGCCGCAGACCCGCGAGCACATCCTGCTGGGCCGCCAGGTTGGCATCCCGAAGATGGTCGTGTTCATGAACAAAGTCGATCAGGTTGACGACGAAGAGCTGCTGGAACTGGTGGAAATGGAAATCCGCGAGCTGCTGTCTTCGTATGAATACCCCGGCGACGATATTCCGATCATCGCAGGTTCGGCTCTGGCCGCGATGGAAGGCAACAACCCGGAGATTGGCGAAGAGAAGATCAAGGAACTGATGGCGGCTGTTGATGACTACATCGACACCCCCGAGCGTGCTGTTGACCAGCCGTTCCTGATGCCGATCGAAGACGTGTTCTCGATCTCGGGCCGTGGTACCGTTGTCACGGGCCGTGTTGAGCGTGGCGTGATCAACGTTGGCGACGAGATTGAAATCGTCGGCATCCGCGACACTTCGAAAACCACCTGCACCGGCGTTGAAATGTTCCGCAAGCTGCTGGACCGCGGTGAAGCGGGCGACAACATCGGCGCGCTGCTGCGTGGTGTTGACCGTGACGGCGTTGAGCGTGGCCAGGTTCTGTGTAAGCCGGGTTCGGTTACACCGCACACCAAGTTCGAAGCCGAAGCCTACATCCTGACCAAGGAAGAAGGCGGTCGTCACACTCCGTTCTTCGCGAACTACCGTCCTCAGTTCTACTTCCGTACAACTGACGTGACCGGCACCGTGACCCTGGCGGAAGGCACCGAGATGGTCATGCCTGGCGACAACGTGTCGTTCGGCGTTGAGCTGATCGCGCCGATCGCGATGGAGCAGGGCCTGCGCTTCGCGATCCGCGAAGGCGGCCGCACCGTCGGCGCCGGCGTTGTGTCCAAAATCACTGAATAAGTCGCGCAAGCGAATGATCAGACGGAAAGGGCGTCCCTCGGGACGCCCTTTTTCGTTTGAGCCATACTGTTCCGAGGTGGGCCTAAACGTGTTCGAACCGAGATGACGCTTAGAAAGTTCGCCGTCGTTAAGGGGAAAAATGTATTGAGGTTTCTTAATCCAAACTCCACCTCACCCAAAGACAGGAAACCCACATGTGATCTGAAACAAAAAGCGGGGCGTGCGCAGGCCGATCCGCTGACGCAATCAGGAGGAAATCATGTTAGGTTTTGAATTCTTGAACTATGGAACGCAAATCCTTCACAGCAAGGATCTGGAGGACATGCGTGCTGCGATCCTTAGTGACGACGACCAAGAAGTCGACTGTGATATCAGTGAGTTTAACCGCGAGCGTAAGCGGTTCGACGTCCGGCTTGCCGAGCAGCCTAACAGAACCTGAAGCGCTAAAGCACGTCCAGAACCTGTGTCGTCAACCAGCGTATTCACTGTAGCGTGGGGTGAAAACCTTCCAGACCAAGTCGGTTTTCTCTGAATGCTCAATTGTCGCGTGTAGGCTGTACACCTCGCCCATAGTTCTTTAGCGCGTTCTTGTTGCGAAGTTGGTCCTGAAGATCAGTTCTTGGTACTGGGTCGTGTCGCTCTTTGAGGTGGGACAAAGCCAACAAACCCCTTGCCAAACCCCACCAACCCCACTAATACGCGCGAGTTCTCGATAAGAACGTCAAGGCGGGGTGATTCCCGCCTTTTGGGTTCGAAGAGGGTTGGCGATGCGCGTCTGTCCTCCTCTCAACCTCAACGCCTAAAAAAGGCTGTTAATATGCAAAGCCAAAATATCCGTATTCGGCTGAAGGCATTTGACTATCGCGTTCTGGATGCCAGCACGCAAGAGATCGTCAACACTGCCAAGCGGACCGGCGCGAACGTGCGCGGCCCGATCCCGCTGCCGAACAAGATTGAGAAGTTCACGGTTCTCCGTGGTCCTCACGTTGACAAGAAATCCCGCGACCAGTTCGAGATCCGTACGCACAAGCGTCTGCTCGACATCGTTGATCCGACCCCCCAGACCGTTGACGCGCTGATGAAGCTCGACCTCGCTGCTGGTGTGGACGTCGAGATCAAGCTGCAGTCGTAAGATCGGAGGGTATAAATTATGCGCTCTGGTATTATCGCAAAAAAAGTCGGCATGACCCGCCTGTTCATGGAAGACGGCAAGCAGATCCCTGTGACCGTTCTTCACCTGGACAACCTGCAGGTCGTTGCACAGCGCACCGCTGACAAAGACGGCTACACCGCCGTTCAGCTGGGCGCCGGTGCTGCCAAGGCAAAACGCACCTCGAAAGCCATGCGCGGTCACTATGCCGCTGCAAAGGTCGAGCCCAAGCGTAAGCTGGCCGAGTTCCGCGTCTCCGAAGATGGTCTGATTGATGTGGGCGCCGAGATTTCGGCAGAACACTTCCTGGAAGGTCAGAAAGTTGACGTTTCGGGCACCTCGATCGGTAAAGGTTTTGCCGGCGCGATGAAGCGTTGGAACTTTGGTGGTCTGCGCGCCTCGCACGGTGTTTCGATCAGCCACCGTTCGCACGGTTCGACCGGTCAGTGTCAGGACCCGGGCAAGGTTTTCAAAGGCAAGAAGATGGCCGGTCACATGGGTGCTGCCCGTGTCACCACCCAGAACCTGGAAGTCGTCAAAACCGACGCCGACCGGAACCTGGTCTTCATCAAAGGCGCCGTTCCCGGACCGAAATCGGGCTGGGTCACCGTCAAGGACGCCGTGAAGAAGAAAGCACCGGAAGGCCTGCCTTTCCCGGCTGCTGTGAAATCGGCTGCAACCGAAGCACCTGCGGAAGAAGCTCCCGCGGAAGGTGGTGAAGCATGAAACTTGATGTAATCAAACTGGACGGCGGCAAAGCCGGCGACATCGAGCTGAACGCCGATCTGTTCGGTCTCGAGCCGCGGGCGGACATCCTGCACCGTGTGGTCCGTTGGCAGCGCAACAACGCGCAGGCCGGCACTCACAAGGTCAAGACCCGCTCGGAAACCAGCTACTCGACCAAGAAGATCTATCGCCAGAAGGGCACCGGTGGCGCACGTCATGGTGACCGCAACGCGCCGATCTTCCGTGGTGGTGGTATCTACAAAGGCCCCGTCGTGCGCTCGCATGGCCACGACCTGCCCAAGAAGTTCCGCAAGCTTGGCCTGCGCCACGCTCTGTCGGCCAAAGCCAAGGCAGGTGAACTGGTTGTGATCGAGAATGCCGAAGCCGAAGGCAAGACCGCCGCTCTAGCCAAACAGGTTGCAAACCTGGGCTGGAAACGTGCTCTGGTCATCGACGGCGCGACCGTGAACGAAGGGTTCCTGAAAGCGTCCAAGAACATCGAAGGTCTGGATATCCTGCCGACGATGGGCGCAAACGTCTATGACATCCTCAAGCGTGACACCCTAGTGCTCACCAAAGCGGCTGTCGAAGCATTGGAGGCTCGTCTGAAATGAGCGCTAAGGCAGAACACTACGACGTGATCCGCAAGCCGATCATCACCGAAAAATCGACCATGGCGTCCGAAAATGGCGCGGTTGTCTTTGAAGTGGCGATCGACAGCAACAAGCCGCAGATCAAAGAGGCCGTTGAGGCGCTGTTTGGTGTGAAGGTCAAAGCGGTGAACACCACCGTGACCAAAGGCAAGGTCAAGCGGTTCCGCGGCCAGCTGGGCCGTCGGAAAGACGTCAAAAAAGCATATGTGACCCTGGAAGAGGGGAACACCATCGACGTGAGCACTGGTCTTTGATCCGACGCTTACTGCGACTATTCACGGCCTCGGCGGTTCAACCCGCCGGGGCCGATTTCGTTTCAGACCCTGAAACCGTGCGTGCGCAGGTGCTGGAGCAGATGCGGGCGTTCAGTGCCGAGCCTTATTTTCAGATTGCCGATGAGAAGCTGGGGCTGTTGTCGGTTTTCGATGATCTGAAATACGACCGCGCAGATGTGGACATGATCTCTCCGGCGATGCGCAAGCATGTGGTCGGCAAGCTTGGCCCGTTGGGGTTCCGCCAGACCTCCGGCACGGTGCTGGAGCATGCCGAGGCCGATATGCGCGTGCACATCCCCAAGTTCCATGCCCTCGGTGCGTCACCTTTCGATATCGCGCGCTACACCGAGAAACGCCCGCAGGATTACTGCCTGCTGACGCCGACGCAGGTGGCCTGTCAGTACGTGGATCACTATGAGTTGGACGATGCCGTGCAGCGGATCGAGGGGTTGATTGCGAAACACCCAATCAACCTGCTCAAACTTGCGGATTATCTGGAAGGCAAACCCAAACACCGCGCTTTTCGCGAGGTCTTGGGCCATATCAAGCTCAAGCAGAGGATCGCGGTGGAGGCCGAGCCACTGTGCCGCAGGCGGTCCCTCGGATAAGATCGCAAGTCGCGCCAGCGACTGCCCCACGGTTGACGCTACAACGGAGGATCAGTGCACTTTATGATGCCAATACAAGGCGCTCGGGCTGTTTGGACTTATCTTGGTATTGGCGGTGCTAACCGCCTTTAGAGTCGAATGTTTGAAGCCAGCGAAGCCACGAAGTTCCTGCGGTAATGTAGTGAATCGCGACTTCTAAAGGCGGCGGAACGGGCTCTTCGCTGCCCGGTTCATGTCTATAAAAATGAGCACCCGTCGCCCATTCGATGTACTGCGAGAGTTGTTTTTGAGCGACATGAATCGCTGGTACCTGACCTTTGTACCTTTGATCAATTGCTGGCTTAAGGTGCTTTTCCAGTTCTCTTTTTCCAAGTTGATGCGCATTCGGGAAGATAAGTCGAAACAATCCTTCGTTGGCGGAGAATATCTGCCTCAATGCCATTTTCCCATCCGGAGGCACTTGGTCTAGCATGGTATAGGCATCCATCATTGAACCTCTTACGGCCTCATATCTTCTTGAATTTAAAGCTTGAACGGGAGAAATGCGCGCTTGTTCGAAGGCAACATCTACTGACAGGTGCACTCCACCCTTTTCATCGACAGAATAGCGAACACGCTTTTCCTTGAAGATTCTCTGAACTTCTCTGACGAAATCCTTGCGTTCTTCCTCTTAGTAGCTTTCATCTAAAATACTGCAAACTATAGTAACCGTGTCCAGAACATCTCAGAGTTCAACGGATGCCATCGCTGCAGGCCAATAGTACTCTGCTGCACATCCTTGAGAGGACAAGCCGACACCGAGCTCATTATTTATTGCGCCTCTCAGCTGGCTGCCATTGCAGTATTGAAAAAATAAGAGTCCGAGCCTGCGCCGCATCCTTTTGCTGTCTGGCAATAACTCTGGATGAGAGATGTAGTTAAGCGAAAATCGCCTACCAAGTTCTGGGTCTGACATTCTTTGCCTTCCAATTGCCAAGTTGTAGTAATGAGACAAATTCTTTCATCGACCTATCAAGGTGAGATTGAGTATTGAAGCATCAAGTTTGTCATTTGCCTCCGGCGGTTTCGCCGAAATTACTCAGAGTATTGCACAAGCCAAGCAAGCTGAAATTCAAAACAGCTTTCTCCTATAGACACCCACCCCCAACCCTGTTACATGCTCCCAATCTTGCGGCCTCGGATTCGTTCCGGGGCCTCTGATATTTGTAACCGGGGACCTTCGGGGCCCTATACCCTTGGCACCTACGGGGGCCTATCACATAGCGGGGAAATCCCCTGCACTTGCTAAACGGAAGACAGAAAGCATGGCACTCAAGTCGTACAAGCCGACGACGCCGGGCCAGCGCGGGCTGGTGCTGATCGACCGTTCGGAGCTTTGGAAAGGACGTCCGGTCAAGTCTCTCACAGAGGGTTTGACCAAATCGGGCGGCCGGAACAACACCGGACGGATCACTTCACGCCGCCGCGGCGGTGGCGCAAAGCGTCTCTACCGGATCGTTGACTTCAAACGGAACAAATTTGATGTCGCGGCAACCGTCGAGCGGATCGAATATGACCCGAACCGGACCGCATTCATCGCACTGGTAAAATACGAAGACGGCGAGCAGGCATATATCCTCGCTCCGCAGCGTCTGGCTGTTGGTGACAAAGTCGTGGCATCTGCCAAGGCTGACATCAAGCCGGGCAACGCAATGCCGTTCTCGGGCATGCCCATTGGTACCATCGTCCACAACATCGAGATGAAGCCTGGCAAAGGCGGTCAGATCGCACGTGCGGCCGGTACTTACGCTCAGTTCGTTGGTCGCGATGGCGGCTACGCTCAGATCCGTCTGAGCTCGGGCGAGCTTCGCATGGTCCGTCAGGAATGCATGGCCACCATCGGTGCCGTGTCCAACCCCGACAACTCGAACCAAAACCTCGGTAAAGCCGGTCGTATGCGCCACAAGGGTGTTCGTCCGTCGGTTCGTGGTGTTGCAATGAACCCGATCGATCACCCGCACGGTGGTGGTGAAGGTCGTACCTCGGGTGGCCGTACGCCGGTTACGCCGTGGGGTAAGGACACCAAGGGTAAGCGTACCCGCAACAAGAACAAAGCGTCCCAGAAGCTGATCATCCGCTCGCGGCACGCCAAGAAGAAGGGACGTTAATCCATGTCTCGCTCTGTTTGGAAGGGTCCTTTCGTCGATGCTTACGTGCTGAAAAAAGCCGAAGCAGCGCGCGAGTCGGGCCGCAACGAAGTCATCAAAATCTGGTCGCGTCGTTCCACCATTCTGCCCCAGTTCGTGGGTCTGACCTTTGGTGTATACAACGGCCAGAAGCACATTCCCGTCAACGTCTCGGAAGACATGATTGGTCAGAAGTTCGGTGAATACTCGCCGACCCGTACCTATTATGGCCACGCCGCAGACAAAAAAGCGAAGCGGAAGTAAGTCATGGGCAAGGAAAAGAACCCCCGCCGCGTGGCTGAAAACGAAGCAATGGCGAAAACCCGCATGCTTCGCACCAGCCCGCAGAAACTGAACCTGGTTGCGCAAATGATCCGCGGCAAGAAAGTTGAGAAGGCCCTGACCGACCTGACTTTCTCGAACAAGCGTGTCGCGCAGGACGTCAAGAAGTGCCTGCAGTCCGCAATCGCGAATGCCGAAAACAACCACAACCTGGACGTTGACGAGCTGATCGTAGCCGAAGCATGGGTTGGCAAGAACCTGGTCATGAAGCGCGGTCGCCCGCGTGCCCGTGGCCGTTTCGGCAAGATCATGAAGCCGTTCTCGGAGATCACCATCAAGGTGCGTCAAGTTGAGGAGCAAGCCTAATGGGTCATAAAGTAAATCCGATCGGCATGCGCCTGCAGGTCAACCGCACCTGGGACAGCCGCTGGTACGCCGACACCAAGGACTACGGTGATCTTCTGCTGGAAGACCTCAAGATCCGTGAGTTCATCAACAAAGAGTGCAAGCAGGCCGGTGTTGCCCGTGTGATCATCGAACGTCCGCACAAGAAGTGCCGCGTAACGATCCACACAGCACGTCCCGGTGTCATCATCGGCAAGAAAGGTGCAGACATCGAAGTTCTGCGCAAAAAGCTTGCTCGTATGACCGACAGCGAACTGCACCTGAACATCGTCGAAGTGCGCAAGCCCGAGCTTGACGCACAGCTGGTTGCCGAGTCCATCGCTCAGCAGCTGGAACGTCGTGTTTCGTTCCGTCGCGCAATGAAGCGCTCGGTTCAGAACGCCATGCGCATGGGCGCCCTGGGTATCCGGGTGAACGTCGCGGGTCGTCTGGGCGGCGCCGAAATCGCACGGACCGAGTGGTACCGCGAAGGCCGCGTGCCTCTGCACACCCTGCGTGCCGACATCGATTACGCACATGCCGAAGCGATGACCCCCTACGGGATCATCGGGATCAAGGTCTGGATCTTCAAAGGTGAGATCATGGAGCACGATCCGCAGGCACGTGACCGTAAAGCACAGGAACTCCAGGACGGCCCTGCACCTCGTGGTGCTGGTGGCGGTCGTCGCTAAGGAGGGAAAGATATGCTTCAACCAAAGCGTACTAAATTCCGCAAGATGCACAAAGGCCGGATCAAGGGTCTCGCCAAAGGCGGCTCTGATCTGAACTTTGGCACCTACGGCCTGAAAGCTCTTGAGCCTGAGCGTGTGACTGCACGCCAGATCGAAGCTGCACGTCGTGCCATGACGCGTCACATGAAGCGTCAGGGTCGTGTATGGATCCGCATCTTCCCCGACACTCCGGTCACGGCAAAGCCGATCGAAGTTCGTATGGGTAAAGGTAAAGGTTCGGTCGACCGCTGGGCATGCAAAGTCAAGCCTGGCCGCGTGATGTTCGAGATCGACGGCGTCAATGACGACATCGCCCGTGAGGCCCTGCGCCTGGCCGCGATGAAGCTGCCGATCAAGACTCGCGTCGTGGTTCGCGAAGACTGGTAAACAGTCCGGGGAAACCCGAACAGAATTGCCCCCCGCCGAGAAATCGGTGGGGGCTTTTTCGCTTGTGGCCTCTCGCAAACCCGCTAGGCGCCAAATTCCGAGATTCAATACCGGCATTGCAAAAAAGATGGGGCTCAGGGGTGGCATATTCTCTCATCTGGTGAAAAGAAGCGCTCGCAAAACCTTCTCAATCAGAGCTTGGGTCGATCTTACTCCGATACGGCTTGAGCACGAACTGTGCCTTGGCTCTGAAACCCCGCTGAAAGACCGAGGACACGTATGGGCCTTACTTGCCGGGACGTCATGGTCCCCCCTGAAAAACAGAAGACAATCCACCCCGATGATACAGTCGCCAAGGCGTTTGAGATCATCCGCGACAGCCGCGCCCGGTTCTTGCCGGTGGTGGGGGATGACGGGAGCTTCCAAGGCGTTTTCACCGCGCCCACGTTGATCAAGATGATCCTGCCGCGTGCGGCCCGTATTGGTGTCAGCGATGAGACTTCGCGCGTTGCGATCAGCCATCTCAGCTTTATGGATTTGACCAAGGAAGACATTAGCGAACAGATCAAGCGCCTGCACGAAGAGCGAGTCGGAGATCACATGTCGAACCCGGCCAACATCCCGGTTCTCGCACCCGACACGCCGGTGATGGAAGGCATTTTCCTGATCCACAAATTCAAACGCCACGTTTTCCTCGTGGAACCCGAGACCAATCGCTTTGTCGGCTCTGTCAGCCCGAACTCGTTGATTGATCACGCGCTGAGCTAACCCCTAAAGACCGGATCAGACCATTGACCGACCATTCCGTTTCGCATGGAGAACACGCGTTCTCCGTTCCTCAGCTGTTGGGGATTGACCCTCTGTGGGTCGCCACCGGTATCCTGATTGCAGTTTATGCCGTCCTGGTGACCGAAAAAGTAAACCGCGCCATTCTGGCCATGCTGGGGGCATCGCTGATGGTGCTGTTCGGCATCATCAACCAGGAACAGGCTGTCGCGGGCGTTGATGCCAACACATTGGCGCTGCTGATCGGCATGATGGTGATCGTCGGGATCACCAGTAAGTGCGGGTTGTTCCAATTCGTCGCCATCAAGGCCGCAAAGGTGGTCAAGGCCAATCCGACCGGCATTTTGATCATGCTGACGCTGATCACGGCGGTGTTCTCGGCTCTGCTCGACAACGTGACTACCGTTCTGTTGATCGCACCAATCACCTTGCTGATCACGGACGCGCTCGAGACGCGTGTTTACCCGTTCTTCTTTGCCGAGATTCTGGCTTCGAATGTGGGCGGTACGGCCACTCTGATTGGTGACCCGCCGAACATCATCATCGGCTCGGCTGCGGGCCTCAGCTTCAACGACTTCGTGGTCAATCTTGCGCCGATCTCGGCCATCTGTCTGGTGGTGCTGACCGGTATCATTTATTTGATGAACCGCCGCACGCTGGCCGCCATTCCGAAATCGGCCTGCGAAAAGATCATGCGTTTCAACGAAAATGAAGCGATCACCGATGTCGGCCTGATGATCAAATCCCTGTCGGTTCTGGCGCTGACCCTTCTTGGCTTCACGCTTGGCCATGGCTACGGCATCCAGCCGGGCACCTCGGCGCTGGCTGGCGCCGCGCTGTTGATGCTGTTGGCCTATGGGCACCAGCACGGAGAAGAACAGTCCGAATCCGTTCACCACATCTTTGGCGAGGTTGAGTGGATCACCATCTTCTTCTTCGGCGGTTTGTTCGTCATCGTTGCAGGTGTCGAGCATGTCGGCCTGCTCGAATTCTTCGGTGAGAAAGTGCTGGAGTTGACCGAGGGCGACATGATGTGGACTGCGTTCTTCATCTTCTGGGCTTCGGGCATCTTGTCGGCCATTCTGGACAATATCCCCTTTGTGGCCACGATGATCCCTCTGATCGAGTCCACCGCTGACACGTTCGGCGGGCCCGATGCGATCGAGCCTCTGTGGTGGTCGCTGGCTCTGGGCGCCTGTCTGGGCGGCAACGGGACCTTGCTGGGCGCAAGCGCCAACCTGACGGTTGCTGCCTTTGCCGAAAAGGCCAAGCAGCCGATTGGCTTTGTCAAATTCGCGCTCATGGCGTTCCCAATCATGATCCTGACCCTGATGATCGCCAACGTCTATCTCTGGCTGCGCTACTTCTACTAAAGCGCCAAACGATAGGCCGCACCCGAGCAGCCGCTTTTCTGAGGCGGCTGCTCTCGCCCTTGTGCTTCCGCTGGGATATAGCCGGGGCATGGCACAGATTGAATCACTCTTCGTTACCCGTCTCTATCGCGCAGCTTTGTCCGAGTTCGATCCCAAGATCGACGCTGGCGAGCTGGAAAACTCCTGCCTTGTTATTGCCGAGGATGATGAGGCCGGGCAGGAATGGTGTGAAGAGAATGGCTATCCCGGCTACACCAGCTACGCCTCGCTGACCGATTTGCCCTGGCGCTTCCCGATCTTTAACGATCTGGTAAAGGCGCTGGATCAGCACGTCGCGGCCTTTGCCAAGGATCTGGAGTTCGATCTGGGCGAGGGGGAGCTTAAGCTTGAAGACCTATGGATCAATATCCTGCCGGAGGGCGGCATGCACTCCAGCCATTTGCACCCGCACAGCGTGATTTCGGGCACGACGTACGTTGCCATGCCCGAAGGGGCGAGCGCGTTGAAGCTGGAGGATCCGCGTTCAGGCCGCATGATGGCCGCGCCGACGCGCCTAAAATTTGGGCGAAGGGACTTGCAACCTTTCATTTATGTTCAGCCTCAAGTGGGGGATGTGCTACTCTGGGAGAGTTGGCTGCGCCACGAGGTGCCGATGAACATGTCGGAAGAAGAGCGGATTAGTGTTAGCTTTAACTACAAGTGGGATTAATCCTTGCGTAAAATGCGCTGTGGAAGCTTCGATCCCTGTTCTTTGGGGGGAGTTGCATTGCTTACTTTTCTGACATTCTATCGAACAGATTGGGATATACGCGAAACTATTTTGGAGATTTTTGGATTTCGCGGGTTGGCCAATAAAACGGTGCTTGAACTAATGGTTTTGGCCGCGACTTTGGGCGCGACACTTTATGTTGTCTTCTAGGCGATGGAAGCTTGTAAGCAGACTTTGAACTAGTCTTGTTTCTATGTCTTGCGGGTGCGTTTCAACTTCCTCTTGCCACCCACCGCTTAAACCCTTATACGGCGGCATCCTGCAAGTCCCCCGGCCGAGTCGGGGGATTCGCATGTCTATCATTCATCCACCAGGTCCAAGGTGACCCTTTCAGGGGCCTTCTGGTGTTTTGAGCAAAGGAAAAAGGCGATGAACGCCCAAGAACTGCGTGACAAGACCCCGGACCAGCTCCGCGAGGAACTGGCCAACCTGAAGAAAGAAAGCTTTAACCTGCGCTTTCAACAGGCAACCGGTCAGCTGGAAAATACTGCTGGCATCAAAGCGGCTCGCCGCAACGCTGCCCGCGTCAAAACCATTCTGAACGAAAAGGCCGCTGTTGCGGCATCGGAGGAGTAATCCTATGCCCAAGCGTATCCTGTCCGGCGTGGTAACCAGCGACGCCAACGAGCAAACCGTAACCGTTTCGGTTGAGCGTCGTTTCAAACACCCGCTGCTGCACAAAACCGTTCGTAAGTCCAAGAAATACCGGGCTCATGACGAAAAGAACGCCTTCAAGGTCGGCGACACAGTCCGCATCATCGAATGCGCGCCGAAATCGAAGACGAAACGTTGGGAAGTTCTGGAAGCGTAAGCCTCCGGGATTTTCCCATTTGTCGAAACCCTGGGGGATCTAACGAGACCAGCCCCCACAGGTCGGGAGAAACCACATGATCCAGATGCAGACCAATCTGGATGTCGCTGACAACTCCGGCGCACGCCGAGTTCAGTGCATCAAGGTCCTGGGTGGTTCCAAGCGTAAATACGCCTCCGTTGGCGACATCATTGTCGTCTCGGTGAAGGAAGCCATCCCGCGCGGCCGCGTAAAGAAAGGTGACGTCCGTAAGGCCGTCGTCGTACGCACCGCTAAGGAAGTCCGTCGCGAAGACGGCACCGCGATCCGTTTCGATCGCAACGCCGCCGTCATCCTGAACAACAACAACGAGCCAGTCGGTACACGTATCTTTGGCCCCGTTGTTCGTGAACTGCGCGGCAAGAACTTCATGAAAATCATCTCGCTGGCTCCGGAGGTGCTGTAATCATGGCTGCTAAACTCCGCAAAGGCGACAAGGTCGTCGTGCTGGCCGGCAAGGACAAGGGCAAAGAGGGAACCATTTCCTCGGTTGACCCGAAAGCCGGTAAAGCTGTTGTCGAAGGCATCAACATTGCCATCCGTCACACACGTCAGTCGCAAACCTCGCAAGGTGGTCGCCTGCCTCAGGCAAACCCGATCGAGCTGTCGAACCTGGCGCTGCTGGACAAGAACGGCAAAGCAACCCGCGTTGGCTTCCGCATGGAAGGCGACAAGAAGGTGCGCTTCGCCAAGACCACAGGGGACGTGATCGATGCTTGATACCGCAACCTACACCCCGCGTCTGAAAGCTCAGTACGTTGAAACAATCCGTGCCGTTCTGAAAGAAGAGTTCGGCTACAAGAACGACATGCAGCTGCCCAAGCTGGACAAAATCGTTCTGAACATCGGTTGTGGTGCTGAGGCGGTCAAAGACTCGAAGAAAGCGAAAGCTGCTGTCGAAGATCTGACTGCGATTGCTGGTCAAAAGGCCGTTGCAACCAAGGCGAAGAAGTCGATCGCGGGTTTCCGCGTCCGTGAAGACATGCCGCTGGGCGCGAAAGTGACCCTGCGCGGTGACCGGATGTACGAATTCCTGGATCGCCTGATCACCATCGCGCTGCCGCGCGTTCGTGACTTCCGCGGTGTTAAGCCTTCTTTCGATGGTCAGGGCAACTTTGCCATGGGCATGAAAGAGCACATCGTGTTCCCGGAAATCGACTTCGACAAGGTCGACGAGGTCTGGGGCCTGGATATTGTAATTGCCACCACAGCGAAAACCGACGCTGAAGCGAAGAGCCTGTTGAAAGCATTCAACATGCCGTTCAACGCGTAAGCGCCGGGAGGATTGAGACATGGCTAAAAAAGCAATGATCGAACGCGAAAAGAAGCGCGAACGCCTGGTGGCCAAATATGCCGCAAAGCGTGCCGAGCTGAAAGAAATCGCGAATGACGAGAGCCGCCCGATGGAAGAGCGTTTCAAAGCGCGTCTGAAACTGGCGAAACTGCCGCGCAACAGCTCGGCTACCCGTCTGCACAACCGTTGTCAGCTGACCGGTCGTCCCCACGCTTACTACCGTAAGCTGAAGGTCAGCCGTATCGCGCTGCGCGAGCTGGGTTCTGCTGGTCAGATCCCCGGCATGGTGAAATCGAGCTGGTAAGGGAGACATAGATATGAATGATCCTATCGGCGATATGCTCACCCGTATCCGCAACGCGCAAATGCGCGGCAAGTCCACCGTTTCCACCCCGGCTTCCAAGCTGCGCGGTTGGGTTCTGGACGTGCTGGCGGACGAAGGCTACATCCGTGGCTATGAAAAGACGACCGGTGCAAACGGTCATCCGGCCATCGAAATCAGCCTGAAGTACTACGAAGGCACCCCTGTTATTCGCGAGCTGAAGCGGGTTTCGAAACCCGGTCGTCGCGTCTACATGGGCGTCAATGACATCCCGCAGGTCCGTCAGGGTCTGGGCGTGTCGATTGTCAGCACTCCGAAAGGTGTGATGTCGGACGCAAACGCTCGCTCCAACAATGTTGGCGGCGAAGTGCTCTGCACCGTCTTCTAAGGAGGTCTGCAATGTCTCGTATTGGTAAAAAACCGGTCGAGCTGCCCAGCGGCGTTACCGCCTCTGTGTCTGGCCAGACCATCGAAGTTAAAGGTCCGAAAGGCACCCGCAGCTTCACCGCCACCGACGACGTGACGCTGTCGGTTGAAGACAACGTGGTCAAGATCGACCCCCGTGGCATGTCCAAGCGTGCCCGCCAGCAGTGGGGCATGAGCCGCACCATGGTTGCCAACCTGGTAACCGGTGTGACCGAAGGCTTCAAAAAAGAGCTGGAGATCCAGGGTGTTGGTTACCGGGCTCAGATGCAGGGCAACACCCTGAAGCTGAACCTGGGTTACAGCCACGATGTTGATTTCACTGCTCCGGAAGGTGTCACCATCACCGCGCCGAAGCAGACCGAAATCGTTGTGGAAGGTATCGACCAGCAGCAGGTGGGCGAAGTCGCGGCCAAAATCCGCGAATGGCGCCGTCCCGAGCCGTACAAAGGCAAGGGCATCCGCTACAAGGGCGAGTTCATCTTCCGCAAGGAAGGCAAGAAGAAGTAAGGACGCAAACAATGGCAAACAGCAAAAGAACCCTGTTTCTGAAGCGCCGCCTGCGCGTTCGGAACAAACTTCGCAAAGTCAACGCCGGCCGTGTACGCCTGTCGGTTCACCGTTCGAACAAGAACATCAGCGTTCAGCTGATCGACGACGTTCGCGGCGTGACCCTGGCATCGGCCTCGACCCTGGAAAAAGATCTGGGTGTTGTTGGCAAGAACAACGTCGAAGCGGCCACCAAAGTGGGCGCGGCCATCGCCGAGCGTGCCAAGAAGGCAGGCGTCGAAGAGGCCTATTTCGATCGTGGTGGCTTCCTGTTCCACGGCAAGGTGAAGGCAGTTGCCGACGCCGCGCGTGAAGGTGGTCTGAAGATCTAAGACTTGCGGGCAGCTTTGCGGCTGCCCCGATGATCCGGGGGCCTCGGCAACAGTCGCGGCTCACTTGGATTGAAGCAAACGGCGCCGTATGCGCCACATGAGAAGAGGGATGCCAAATGGCAGAACGTGAAAACCGTCGGGGCCGTGGCCGCGACCGTGAAGAAGCACCGGAATTTGCAGATCGCCTGGTCGCAATCAACCGCGTGTCGAAAACCGTAAAAGGTGGTAAGCGCTTTGGCTTCGCCGCTCTGGTGGTTGTCGGCGATCAGAAAGGCCGCGTCGGCTTTGGTAAAGGTAAAGCGAAAGAAGTACCTGAAGCCATCCGTAAGGCGACTGAGCAAGCCAAGCGTCAGATGATCCGCGTGCAACTGCGCGAAGGTCGTACTCTGCACCACGACATCGAGGGCCGTCACGGCGCTGGTAAAGTGGTTATGCGCACCGCACCTGAAGGTACTGGTATCATCGCCGGTGGTCCGATGCGTGCTGTGTTCGAAATGCTGGGCGTCAAGGACGTTGTGTCCAAGTCGCTGGGCTCGCAGAACCCGTACAACATGATCCGCGCCACCATCAACGGCCTGCAGAAAGAGCAGAGCCCGCGTTCGGTCGCCGCACGTCGTGGTAAAAAAGTTGCCGACATCCTGCCCAAGCGGGACGAAGCACCGGCTGAAGCCGAAGCGTAAGGAGTAGCGAGCAATGGCAAAAACCATCGTCGTCAAGCAGATCGGTTCTCCGATCCGTCGCCCCGCCGAACAGCGCGCAACCCTGATCGGTCTGGGCCTGAACAAGATGCACCGCACCCGTGAGCTGGAGGATACGCCTTCGGTCCGCGGCATGGTCAACAAGATCCCGCATCTGGTTGAGATCATCGAAGAGCGCGGCTAACCGCCCTCTGAAAGTGTTTTTGGAAACGCCTCTGACCTGTGTCAGGGGCGTTTTCTTTTGCCCGATTGCATCTGCGAATCGCCTCGTTCAACCGCTTGCCTCACGCCTTGAATAGGGACGAGCGGGCCGCCGAATCCATTGGCAACAACGGCGCAGAGGTCCTCTTACAAGACCGAGTTTCAGCTTTCCCAATCCCAAAATTTATCTTTTCTTAAATGAGGTTAGAAGATCGCAAAGAGTTTCGTTTGCGGCTCCACAAACGCTTGCAAAGGCGATTTCGCCTCTGACAGAATGGCTGCGCAGGAACCGGGAGCAGGGGCGGACTATGGCGCGCGACTATCTCAAAAAGGCGATGCTGACGGCGCAATCTGATGCGCCCGAGGTTCACGATACGGTCAAGACCATCCTGGCCGAGATTGAAGCCGGCGGCGACGCGAAGGCGCTGGAATATGCGGCCAAGTTCGACAGGTTCGACGGCAACGTTCTGATGACGCAGGACGAGATCGACGCCGCAATTTCGCTTGTGCCTGAAAAGCTTAAGGCGGATATCCGTTTCGCCCATAACAACGTCCGCCATTTTGCCGAGGCGCAGAAGGCCACGATGACCGACGTACAGACCGAGATCGTGCCCGGCGTGATCGCTGGTCAAAAGGCGATCCCTGTGGATGCGGCGGGCTGCTATGTGCCCGGCGGCCGGTATAGCCATATCGCCAGTGCAATCATGACCGTGACAACCGCCAAGGTCGCCGGATGCCGCCACATCATCGCGTGTTCTCCTCCGAAACCGGATGAGGGCGTTGCGCCTGCAGTAGTCTATGCGGCTCATATCTGTGGGGCCGACAGAATTCTGGCGATGGGAGGGGTGCAGGGTGTCGCCGCGATGCGATACGGCTTGTTCGGCCTGCCGCGCGCGAACATCCTTGTGGGGCCGGGGAACCAGTTCGTGGCCGAGGCCAAGCGCATCCTCTACGGTGAGGTTGGCATCGACATGATCGCCGGACCAACCGACAGTCTGGTCCTCGCCGATAGCAGTGCGGACCCGCTTGTTGTGGCCACCGATCTCGTCAGCCAGGCGGAGCACGGGTATAACTCTCCTGTCTGGCTGGTGACAGATGACCGGGCGCTTGCGCAGAGGGTTATGGCACTGGTGCCCGAGTTGATTGCAGATCTTCCTGACCTGAACCGAGAGAACGCGGCTGCTGCGTGGCGTGACTATGCCGAAGTCATCGTATGTTCGGATCGCGAAGAGATGGCCGCTTGTTCCGATGACTACGCGCCGGAACACCTGACAGTCCAGGCCGAGGATCTGGAATGGTGGCTGAATCGCCTGACCTGCTATGGCTCTTTGTTTTTGGGGGAAGAGACCACGGTATCTTACGGGGACAAGGCGACGGGAACCAACCACGTACTCCCGACATCGGGGGCGGCCAGCTACACGGGCGGGCTAAGCGTCCACAAATACATGAAGATCGTGACATGGCAGCGGGCGACTCGAGAGGGCTCGAAACCCATTGCCCTGGCGACCGCCCGGATTTCGCGTGTAGAAGGGATGGAGGGGCATGCGCGGGCGGCCGATGTGCGCCTCGCCAAGTATTTCCCGGATGAAGAATTCGATCTGCGTGCCGAGGGATGATCGGTCCAAACACCACCTGCCAAACTGTTCGCTGGCCTTGATGCCGCACTGGGTACTATCCTTGGCCTGATAGGGCCGACCGGGTCGAAAGGAGTTTGACATGTACAAGAAAGTTCTCGTTCCAATGGCGCTGGATCACGATATCTCGCAACACACTCTGGAAGTAGCGCGTGCCTTGTCTCAGGGCGGCGGAGAGATAATCGCGCTGCACGTTTATGAAATGCCTCAGGGCTCGGTCAGTGCGTTTCTGGACAAGGATCTGGTGGCAGAAGGATATCGCCGCGCCCGACTGGAACTGTCGCGCAAAGTCGAAGGGCTGGAAGGGGTAAGTTCCGAACTCGTGAAGGGTCACACGGCGCGCACGATCATAGATTATGCGGCGGAGAACGGTGTCGATTGCATCGTCATCGGGTCCCACAAGCCCGATCTCAGTGACTATTTCTTGGGCTCCACCGCGTCGCGCGTTGTGCGTCATGCCCCATGCGCGGTGCATGTGTACCGCAGGTGATAACCGTCAATCACGCCCTTGGGCGACAACAATAGGACTGACAGCCTGAAGATGAATATAGACAAGAAGATCACTGACGACCTGGTGGCGAACGACATTTCGTTCGTGACCACCGTCCCCTGCAAGCAATTGGCCGGTGTCATTGATGAGATCGACCAGCGCGAAGGCATCTATCACATCCCTTCGAACAAAGAGGACGAGGGGATGGGCCTGTGCGCGGGGGCATGGATGGGTGGTAAGCGCCCGGCCATTATCATGCAGAACACAGCGATCGGGGTGACGATCAACACATTGGCGACCCTGATCCAGTATTATCGGATGCCACTGCCGATGCTGATCTCGTACCGGGGTGAGCTGCGCGAGCCGATTGCCTGCCAGGTCGAGATGGCTGTTCACACCAAGGCGTTGTTGGCGCAGCTCAATATCCCGACGTACCATTTTCACCATCAGGCGGATGTGGCCGAGTTGGATGCGATCCTGAAATACACGTTCATGTGCAACAAGCCGGTTGCCATTCTGACCGACGCCAACTTCTGGGGAGGCTATGGCGACCAATGATCCGTTCTGAAATCCTGAAAGAAATCGCTCCGATCCTGCGGGATCAACTGGTGGTTTGCAACATCGGCATTCCCAGCCAAGAGCTGCACGCGATTGATGACCAGCCAACGAATTTCTACATGCTGGGCACGATGGGGTTGGCTTCATCCATAGGTCTGGGGTTGGCCCTGTCCCAGCCCAAGCCGGTGATCGTGATCGATGGGGACGGCTCCGTTCTGACCAATCTGGGAACGCTACCAACCATCGCGAACAACGTGGCTGACAATTACATCCTGCTGATCGTCGACAATGGCTCATACGGGTCCACCGGGGATCAGCCTACCTATGCCGGGTTGAAGACGTCATTGGCGAAAATGGCGGCTGCGGCAGGATGTGAGCGCGTGATTGAATGCGCCGCCGAAGATACAGGTCGCGTGTTGCAGGAGGCGCTGGACGCCCGGCAGATGACCATCATCGTCAGCAAATGCGAAAGCGGCAACGCCAAGATGCCGCCGATCACGATGGACCCTGTAGTGATCCGAGATCGGTTTATGAAGGCCGTACAGGCCTGAACACCTCTTCGTTTTGCGGAACGCACTGCTCAAAGCCGTCCGTTGCGGGCGGCTTTGGTACTAAATGTCTAGCGCGACAGAAGACGCCGTTTCTCGGCCATGACCTCGCGGCGCTGCTGTTCTATCCCCGTCCGGAAGGAGCGCTCAACAAAGTCGATATGGTCCAATGCGGCCTGTTCGGCGCGCTTTTCGTCTCCGTCAATCACCGCTTGACCCAGGGCAAGGTGCTGATCCAGCAGTTGTTTACCCGAACCGTCAATCGATTTCAGGAAACTGCGGTTATAGAAAACGCCTCGCTTGGTCAGTTCGTAGATCGAAGCCATCATATGGATCAAAGTGGCGTTCTGGCTGGCGTCGACGATGGCCGCATGCAGGGCGAAATCCGCCTCGCGTGAGGCTTGCGCATCGTTCGCCTCCCACGCCCGCACATTCTCGTCGAGGATTTCGGCGATCCTCTCCTTGTCGGCCTTGGTGGACCTGCGGGCGGCAAGGCGGGCGGCAAAGCCTTCTTGTTCTCGGCGGTATTCCAGGTGGTCAAAAAAGGCAGGCTCGTGCCGTTCGTAGAGCGCCAGAAGGGCCGGCAACATCGCTTGCCCGGTCAGGGCGGCGACAAAGGTCCCCTCACCATGCTGAGTGGTGACCAGCCCGCGCTCCTCCAGTACGGCCAGTGCTTCGCGCAGCTTTGGCCGTGAGACCCGAAGCATCTCGGCCAGATCCCTCTCGGACGGCAGCTTGCGCCCCTGTTTCAGAATGCCCGACGCGATGAGGTCTTCGATCTGCGCCACCACGGCATCGGCCAGCGATTCGTGTCCGACCGGTTCAAAAATCGCCTTGGTGTTCATGGGATATACCTAAGTAAGATGTCGACGTGAGATATATTGGTAAATAAATGTAACCATATTGGTGCGTTTTTCAAGCGTTCAGTTCCAGCATGGAAATGCAACTTAACGCGTTCAATCAAATAAAAATTTCCGAGAATATGCAGTAATTCATCGAAACTGAGTGCGCCCAGTCGGGGGCATTTCTGCAGATCCAGTGGTAAATAAAATTATTGACTGAGTAGCACTGGTAAAGTTAGTGAACCACTAGTGCAAACCCGCAAGGGTCTGCGTTTGTGTTTGAGGCAGATGCCCGACCCACCCAGGAGGAGACATTATGAAAAAGACCCTGACGAGCCTTGCCGTAGCCGCCAGCCTGATGGCCGCACCTGCGGTTGCTAAAGATAAGCTGCTGTTGAAAACCCCGATTGCGTTCTCGACCGAACTGCCTGGTCTTGGTTCGCCAATCCCGCGCGTTGCCGAGCAGTTGGACCTGATGTCGGGTGGTACGCTGAAGATGAAGGTATATGAGCCAGGCAAACTGGTTCCACCGTTCGAAATTCTAGACGCGGTTTCGACTGGCAAGATCAACTCGGGCTACACCACCGCTGGTTACTGGGCGGGTAAAATCCCGGCCGCTCCGCTGTTCTCGGCCGTTCCTTTCGGCCCTGAAGCGGGCGAGTACATGGCGTGGCTCTACTACGGCAACGGCATGACGCTGTACCAAGAGATGTATGATCAGGCCGGTTACAACGTCCACGTGATCCCTTGCGCTGTCATTGCCCCCGAGACCTCGGGCTGGTTCGCCACCGAGATCAACTCACCCGAAGACCTGAGCGGCCTGAAGATGCGTTTCTTCGGTCTGGGCGGCAAGGTTATGCAGAAACTGGGTGTTGCTACCTCTTTGCTGCCCGGTGGTGAGATCTTCCCGGCGCTGGAAAAGGGTGCGATCGACGCGACCGAGTTTTCGATGCCCGCCATCGACGCACGTCTGGGCTTCCACAAGCTGGTCAAGTTCAACTACTTCCCGGGCTGGCACCAGCAAGCGACAGTTTTCGAGCTGATGATCAACAAAGACGTCTGGGCAGAAACCAGCGAGCAGCACAAGGCGATCATCGAAAACGCCTGTAAGGCTTCGATGGCCGACAGCTTTGCCGAAGGTGAAGCGATCCAGCACGCGGCTCTGATCGACAACGTTGAAAACAACGGTGTCACCCTCAAGCAGTGGTCACCCGAGATGCTGGATACCTTCCGCAGCACTTGGGAAGAGGTCGCCGCCGAAGAGGCCGCAAATGACGCTTTCTTTGCCAAGGTACTGGCCGACATGACCGAGTTCCGTGACGGCTACAACCTCTGGAAGACCAACGCCTTCCTCCCACGTCAGTAACTTCCTCACTGACGTTTCTGGGGCAGCGGACACTGCTGCCCCAGTCGATTTCTGATCTTCGGATTTTCCAAACTTTTACCGCCCTTGCACAGGGCTGCCGGGCGAGGAATGACCATGAGCAATTCAAATACCACCAAAGATCCGGTTGAGGCCTATGAAGGCATCCTGGAGCATCCCGATACCGACCGTCAAAAAATCGCCGTTGCCATTGATACCAGCGTCAAAGCTGTCGGTCATGTCGTCATGTGGGCGAATGTGCTGCTGATGGCGGCGATTTTTTCGCAGGTCGCGCTGCGCTATCTGCTCAGCCAGAACTACCCCAAACTGGATGAGATTCAGTGGCACTTCTACGGCATCGTTACGATGATCGGCATCTCATATGCATTGATCACAGACAGCCACGTGCGCGTCGACGTTCTGCATATGCAACTGTCCCGCCGGGCGCAGCGGATCATCGAGGTGATCGGCATTCTGACCCTGCTGACCCCGTTCATCTATCTAATGATTGATCAGGGCTATGACTATTTCTACGAAAGCTTCCGCGTCAACGAACGCTCGGACAGCCCCACCGGTCTGCCTGCGCGTTGGGCCTTCAAGGCGGTCATTCCGATCAGTTTTGTTCTGTTGGCCCTGGCCGCTCTGGCGCGGCTGATCCATGACGGGCACGCACTGATGTACGGACCGGCTTCGGAACGAGAGGGCGCTCCGCTGCGTCGTATCCTGCTGGTGCTGACTGTGTTTGCCGCCGTCTGTGTGGGCCTGACCTTCCTGGTTGAAACGACCGAGGAAAAACTGGTCATCGCGATGTTCCTGACCTTCATCGCGCTGCTCTTCACCGGTTATCCGGTGGCTTGGGTGCTGGCTGGTGTCGGTGTCGCCTATTGCGGTCTGGCCTATCTATTCGACAATGACCTCATGCTGTGGACCGGGTTGGAGAGCACCTTTACCGGGCTCGACTACCTGACTCTTGGTGCCGTGGTGAACCGGGTCTACGCAACCATGTCCAACGCGGTTTTGGTTGCCCTGCCGATGTTCATCTTCATGGGCCTGATGCTGGACGAATCCGGTGTGGCCGAGCGTCTAATGACCTCGATGCAGCGCCTGTTCGGCACCGTGCGGGGTGGTCTTGCCATCACCGTGACCCTGATCGGGATCATACTGGCGGCCTCGACCGGCATTATCGGTGCTTCGGTTGTGCTGCTGGGCGTGCTGTCTTTGCCGTCGATGATGCAGCAGAAATACCAGCCGACACTGGCGGCGGGCGTGGTCTCTGCCTCGGGCACGCTGGGTATCCTGATCCCGCCCTCGATCATGCTGGTGATCATGGCCGACCAGATGGCTCTGTCCGTCGGAGACCTGTTCATGGCCGCCGTCTTTCCCGGTGTGATCATCGGGGGGCTATATCTGACCTACATCTTCATTCTCGCACAAGTGAAGCGCGACGCGGCCCCCGTGCCCGAAGGGGCAAAAGCGCCTGACTGGGATGCTGTCAAAGACGTTCTGATCGCGGTCATTCCAACGCTGCTTCTGATCCTCGCGGTTCTGGGCTCGATCTTCGGAGGTCTGACCACCCCGACCGAGGCCTCTGGCATAGGCGCATTGGGCGCGACGCTGTTGGCGCTGGGATATCGCAAGCTGACCTTTGCGAAACTGTGGAACGTGCTGGTTTCGACCTTCAACACCACCGCCTATATCTTCGCGATCTTCCTTGGCGCGACGGTATTCTCCTATGTTCTGCGGGAACTTGGCGGCGATGAACTGATCGAGCACGTGGTCCAATCCACCGGCTTCGGTGCCAATGGCACGGTCCTGTTCATCCTGTTCATCGTATTCCTGCTGGGCTTTGTTCTGGACTGGATCGAGATCACCCTGATCGTATTGCCCCTGATGCGACCGATCGTGAACGGCCTGGGCATCGACATTCCGGGCTTCGGAGTGCTGGATGAACCCGCACTGGTCTGGTTTGTGATCTTGGTGGCGGTGACGCTTCAAACCAGCTTCCTGACCCCGCCGGTTGGCTTCGCTCTTTTCTACCTGAAAGGTGTCTGCCCGCCCGAGATCAAGCTGATGCATATCTACAAAGGCATCATCCCCTTTGTGCTGCTACAACTGACCGGATTGGCGCTTGTCTTCCTTTGGCCGACACTCGCCACCTGGCTGCCCTCTGTGGCGTACTAAGGAGATCACGCTATGCGTCTCAAGCATTGCCACAACTTTCACGACTTCCGGCAGCTTGCCAAGCGCCGCCTGCCGGGGCCGATCTTCAACTATATCGATGGCGGCGCGGATGATGAGGTGACCTATCGCCAGAACACCGCCGCTTTCGACCGCTGTGATCTGCTGCCCTCGGTTCTGCGCGGGGTGAAGGACGTGGACATGTCCGTCACCGTGATGGGGCAAAAGCTGGACATGCCGTTCTACTGCTCGCCCACCGCTCTGCAGCGGCTGTTTCACCATCAGGGCGAACGCGCTGTGGCCGCTGCGGCCGAGAAATATGGCACCATGTTCGGTGTCTCATCTCTGGGGACTGTCTCGCTTGAAGAACTGCGCGAGAAACACAAGAACCCGCAGGTCTATCAGTTCTATTTCCACAAGGATCGCGGCCTGAACGCGGCCATGATGCAGCGCGCAAAAGAGGCCGGGGTCGAGGTCATGATGTTGACCGTCGACAGTATCACTGGCGGTAACCGCGAGCGTGACCTGCGCACCGGTTTCTCGATCCCGTTCCGCCTGACATTGGGCGGCATGATCCAGTTTGCGATCAAACCGATGTGGGGGATCAACTACGTTACCCACGAAAAATTCCGCCTGCCGCAATTGGAAGAGCACGTGGATATGGGTGGCGGTGCCAGCTCGATCGGCGGCTATTTCACCGAGATGCTGGACCCGTCGATGAATTGGGATGACGTCGCGCAGATGGTGCGCGATTGGGATGGTCAGTTCTGCCTCAAGGGGATCATGACCGTCGAAGATGCCAAACGTGCGGCTGAAATCGGGTGCACCGGGATTATTCTGTCCAACCACGGCGGGCGGCAGCTGGATGGCTCACGCACGCCGTTCGATCAACTGGCCGAGATCGTAGATGCCGTCGGCGACAAGCTGGACGTGATCATGGACAGTGGCATTCAGCGCGGTACTCATGTGCTGAAGGCGCTTTCGGTCGGCGCGAAAGCGGTCGGTGTTGGACGTCAGTACCTGTATCCTCTGGCTGCCGCTGGTCAGCCGGGTGTCGAACGCGCGCTGGGCCTCATGCGTGCCGAGATCGAGCGCGACATGAAGCTGATGGGTGTGACCAGAATCGACCAACTGAGCCGCGAGAATATCCGTTTCCGCGCCGCATAAAGACACGAGGGATGCCATGACCAATGACGCGTTGATTGAACATTTCCGCTCTGTCGTTGGCGCGCGGCATGTCCTGACTGGCGAACGCGCGACGGAACGGTTCCGGCGCGGTTTCCGCTCGGGCGAAGGCGAGGCACTGTGCGTCATTCAACCCGGCAGCCTTCTGGAGCAGTGGAAGGTCCTGAAGGCCTGCGTTGCAGCCGATAAGATTGTCATCATGCAGGCGGCCAATACCGGCCTGACCGAGGGGTCGACCCCCTCGGGCAGCTATGACCGCGACGTGGTGCTGATCAACACACGCCGCATGGACACTCTGGTGCCGCTGAACGACGGCGAGCAGATCGTCAGCTTTCCCGGCGCCACCCTGTTTGCGCTGGAAAAACTGTTGGCCCCACTGGGGCGAGAGCCGCACTCGGTAATCGGCTCCTCATGCATTGGCGCGTCGATTGTGGGTGGGGTCTGCAACAACTCGGGCGGGTCACTGGTGGAACGCGGCCCTGTTTACACCGAACTCTCCGTCCACGCGCGGATTTCCGAAAAGGGCGAGCTGGAGTTGGTCAACCATCTGGGAATTGATCTGGGCGACACGCCGGAAGAGATCCTGGCAAATCTCGATGCAGGCACGTTCGACCGCAACCCCGGGGCCACGAACAAACGCGCCTCGGCGAGTGACTACGCGCAGATCGTGCGCGATGTCGACGCCGAAACACCTGCGCGGTTCAACGCAGATAAGGCCAAATTGTTCGAATCCGCTGGCTCGGCAGGCAAGCTGGCCGTCTTTGCCGTACGGCTTGATACGTTCCCCAAGAACGAGGCCGAGAAGGTCTTTTATATCGGAACAAACAGCCCCGATGATCTGGCCGCCCTACGCCGTCATATCCTGTCGGAGTTCAAGTCACTGCCGGTGTCCGCCGAATATATGCAGCGCGAGGTGTTCGATATCACTGCCAGATACGGCAAGGATACGGTCGTGATGATCGACAAGCTGGGCACCGACCGGCTGCCGATGTTCTTTGCGCTCAAAGGCGCAGTCGATGCCCGCTTGCGCCGAATTCCCTTCCTGCGCAATTTCACTGATAGATTCATGCAGGTGGCGGTCTCGGTCTGGCCGCGTGTCTTGCCGAAACGGATGGTCGAGTTTCGCGACCGCTACGAACACCATCTGATCCTGAAGATGAAGAACGAGGGGATTGCCGAGGCTGCTGAATGGCTGCCCATATTCCTGAAAGATCGTGACGGCGATGCCTTCGAATGCACCCCGCGCGAGGCCAAGATCGCAGGTTTGCACCGCTTTGCTGCCGCTGGGGCTGCCGTCAGGTACATGGCGCTGCATGGCAACGAGGTGGAAGACATCATTGCGCTCGATGTGGCTTTGCGGCGCAACGATCAGGACTGGCTTGAGACGCTTCCGCCAGAGATTGAGGGCCAACTGGTCCACAAGCTCTACTACGGTCATTTCATGTGCCACGTGATGCATCAGGACTACGTGGTCAAAAAAGGCGCTGACCCAAAGGTTTTGAAAGCCGCAATGTTGGAGTTGTTCGACACGCGAGGCGCGGAATACCCCGCCGAACATAACGTGGGGCATCTGTACAAGGCCAAGCCCGATCTGGCCGCCCACTACAAATGCTGCGACCCGACCAATTCCTTCAATCCGGGGATCGGCAAAATGTCCAAAGCTCGGAACTACGCGGAGCCCGAATAGTAGGCTACGGCGTTTTCACCCTTGATCTTATCAAAGGCCTATTCCCGACCAAGTTGTCGTCTCATGCGGTTCGCCCGGGAGAAGCCCGAATTCGGTGCGTCTGGACCGTTCGGTTAGGGAATGATTGCCTCTCAAGCCTGAGGTCAAGCGCTGGTTTCACAGCTGGGTTGATGCAAAAAAACCCTCCCCTACGGGAATCCCCCAATTTCGTCATCTGTCGCGTCCCGCTAAACATGAGACAACAGCTAGCCCCAAAGGGCCATACAGAGTTTCCCCGATGAGGGGCTGGTCCATACCCCCTCGGCCGGCCCCTCAATAACTTTCAGGGTATGCTCTGGCGCCTATTTCAGCTGAGCAGACATCTGCACCATTTGCGCGACCAGGGGCGGAATCTCCTCCGCCTTGTTATAGGCAATGTGGTGCGGAATTTCTGTCACGGGCGACTTTCGATAGCCTTGCGTGAACAGGAGAAAGGGGATCTTGGCGCGCTCGGCTGTTTCTGCGTCCACCTCGCTGTCGCCCACGAAAACACGCGACCCATGAGCTGGCAATGCGTCGAAGCTTGCAAATAGGTGCTGAGGGTCTGGTTTCCTGCTGGTCAGGCTATCGCCACCCAGAACCGCATCGAAATATTGCGACAGGTCCAGTACGTCGAGAATATGCCGGGCAGGGGCCTCGGGCTTGTTGGTGCAGACGCCCAGTGTGTGCCCCTGCGATTGCAAGCTGGCCAACGCCTGAGGAATGCCGGGATAGGGCACTGTCGTTCTGCTGGCCCCTGCCGTGTAATGCGCGAGCGTCACTTTCGTTAGCTCTTCGTGACGGTCCAAGGGCAATTCGCAGTGCCGGATCATACGCTCGACCAGCTTGGGGAGACCATTGCCGACGAATCGCCCGATCACCTCGCGCGGCAGAGGGGGCAGGTCGAGATCGCTCAGTGTCTGGTTTGCGGCTGCTACGATGTCTCCCAGGCTGTCGACTAGAGTTCCGTCCAGATCAAATACAATTGCCGCGCCCATTGTAACCTCGGTGTTTTGCCCATGCGTTCAGGCCTAACCTGCCTGCAAACAAGGCGCAACACGGCATCTTTCTGCAAGCGCAAATGCGCGGCTTGACAATCCTTACTAAAATTATCAGAATAAGAACAGAAGCCGACAGCCACCCCGAACTCGGGTCAGCCAGGTCATTGAGAAAGCGAACAGATCAGGCCCTTGCCTGAGATACTCCGGAGTTGTCAAATGAACGCGCAGACCCCTATCGCCACCCAGTCCTTTGCCGTATCCGTGCTGCCTTCGCACAAGGCCGAAGAGCTGACCAAAGGCGGCAATCTCGCCCATATCGAACTGGGTGATCAGCTTTATACGCTGCGCATTACCCGTGCAGGCAAACTGATCCTGACGAAATGAGCAGCCCGTCGTCCCGGGGTGGCGCAGCGGTTGGCCGCCTGACAGATCTTGCCCCAATCGAAGCAGGTGCGGTGATGTATCTGCGCCTATGGAGCGAAGGCGCCAAAGGCCGCGCAGACGCTGCCAGTGATTTCGACATCGCGCTTGGCGCAAATCAAGGGCGCGCCGCGATGCTGACCTTGGATCGTCTATGCTCGCTGTGTGCCAGCTATGGCCGCCGCCCATTGATCCGTCATGGATTGGGATGTGCCTGTCTGGGCGCGGATGAGAATTGTTTTGCCCAGATGATTGCGGCCGCATCTGAGGGCGCGCGGGAAGACGCGATGATGATGGCCTCATTGATCGTGCGCCCGGATTTTGCGCCGGCCCTTGCCTCACTGTCAGAAGAGCTGGGGATGGCCCTGCGCCGCATGACAGCCGCCGTTCCAATGCCGACAACGGGTCATCAAACCCCCTCGGCCGTGTTGCATTGATCGGCAAATGAAGCCCCGGCGGTTGCGCCGGGGTTTTTCACTAGCAGCAGCCACAACCTGCGTGATGGTGGTCGTGGTCGCAAACCGGGGCAGGGGCGTAATCGCCGACACCTTTCAGGACATCCCGCAGCGCCCAAAGGATCATATCAACATCCTCGGCCTCAATTGTTAGAGGCGGGCGGATTTTCAGGATGTTGTCTTTCGGACCTTCGCTGCCAATCAGGATGCGATGATCGCGCATCCGATTCTTCACAAAGCTGCAGATCTCGGTCCCTTCCGAGCCATCCGGGTTGATCAGCTCAACCCCCAGAAACAGACCCATCCCACGTACGTCGCCAACGCAGCCGAACTCGGACTCGATCTTGCGCAGACCCGCCATCAAACGGTCGCCCATGGCGTGGGCATTGTCCCGCAGTCCCTCGTCATCAACAATGTCCAGAACCTCTTTCCCGATGCGGCAGGACAGGGTGGAGCCGCCGAAGGTCGAGAAGAACTCGATCCCGTTGTCAAAGCTTTGGGCGATTTCCTTGGTTGTGACCAACACGCCCAGCGGATGACCGTTGCCGATCGGTTTGCCCATGACAACGATATCGGGCAGCGCGCCTTGGTGTTCGAAACCGAAATAGTATTCGCCCAGCCGTCCAAGCCCGGTCTGGACCTCATCCGCGATACAGACACCGCCAGCTGCGCGGATTTTCTCATACACTGCAGGTAGATAGCCTTTCGGTGGAATGATCTGCCCACCGACCGAGGGGAAGGTCTCAGCGATGAAACCGGCCACGCCCTGACCTTTCTCTTGCAAAGCAGCAATCGCCGGGTCCACGAGATCTGCGTATTTTTGCGCGCGGTCAGCGTCGTCACGTTTGAACGAGCCACGGTAGTCATCCGCGACCTCGACCAGCTCGACCCAATTAGCCTGACCGATCCCGCCGGGTTTGTTGAACTTATAGGCCGAGATCGCCACGGCCGCGTTGGTATTTCCGTGATAGCCGTGATCGGGCGTCACTATCCCTTTGGCGCCGGTATGGGCGCGGGCCAGACGCAAGGCCAATTCGTTGGCTTCCGTGCCTGAATTGACGAAAAAGCAGACCTCAAAGTGATCCGGCAGCTTCGACAACACCTTGTCGGCAAATGCGGTCTGCGCCGGGTGTAGATAGCGGGTGTTCGAGTTCATCCGCTTCAGCTGATCCGCCGCGACGGCCTGAATGCGTGGGTGTGCGTGGCCCACATGTGGGACGTTGTTATATGCGTCCAGATAGGGGCGCCCCCATTCGTCGAACAGGTGGTGTTTCCAGCCGCGCACCAACATGACCGGGTCATTGTAAGTCAGGCTCAGATTGCCGCCGAAATGATCGTGACGCCCTTGCAGAACGGCCTGTTTGTCTGTCGGCTGATAGCAAACCTTGTCATCGGCCAGATTCAGCAAGGCCGCCGGGTTTGGACAGACCGCGTTCCATAGTTCCAGCTCATCCGGGTCGGCGACACCGGGCCAGTCGGCCTCCATGCCATCGGTTGTCAGGGCAAGCTGGAAATGCACATGCGGGGCCCATCCGCCGTTTTGCGAGGCATCCCCAAGCCGCACGAACGCAGCGCCCTGCGCCACCGGATCGCCGGGTTTCAAACGATCGCAAACCTCTGGGTCCAGGTGGCCGTAGAGCGTATAGAACGGATCCCCCTCGGGCGTTTCATGATGCAGGATCACCACCCCGCCATAGTCGAGATGGCTGTCGCGGTTCTCGACCACTTCGACCCGGCCGCTCATCGGGGCGTGCAGGACCGTGCCAGCAGGCGCGAAGACGTCTACCGCCAGGTGCACCGTGCGCCGGTCCGAGGCCTTCCACGGCCCCTTGCGAAACCCGGGCTCGGCATAGATCAGGCGGGGTTCGTTGTAGTAACCCAGCCACAGGCCCTCACCAAATTCCTCACCCACCCGCGCGGCTTCTTCGAGCGGCATGTGGAACGGGTTCTGCGGCCAGGTGGAATTCTCAACAGAAAGCGAGCCCACGGGCATATTTCTCAGGTCCTGGCCAAACATCTCGGCAAAGTGGCCGCGATGCTCGGAGAGGTAGGCGTGGATGCGCTCAGCCCCATCGACCACCGGCAAGCCGCAAGCGCTGCGCAAGCGGGCGGACATCAAGCCGCCATTGACGGCCTCGTTCTCAAGGAACCGCCAGGCCGGGGCCTGGCTGATGGTCACATAGGGATCATCGGGGTTTTCTGCCGCCATCAGGGTTGAGTTCACTACGGACACCGCCAACCGCATGCGCAGCAGGGGCCAGATCAGATCGACCTCCTCTGCGCTCAATCGATTGGCGGCGTGATAGCCTCGGACCAGAGCGGTCAGAGCGCGTTCGGGTTTCGGATGATCCAGAACGATATAGGCCCCGGCAATGGCCACCTCGCATACGCGCGGCGCGGCGCACATGTCGCCCAGGTCGATCAGGCCGGATACGGTACGCCGTTCGCCTAGTTCGCCCTCGACGAGGATGTTGTAGTCATTGGCGTCGTTGTGGATGGCTTGCGTGGGCAGGCTGTTCAGTGCATCTGAGATCGCAGTGAAACACTGCACAATTTCGTCCAACAGCGCGCGGCGGGACGGGTTGCTGACCGCGTCCAGTTGATCCGCAATCCAACCGCCTTGCACCAGGTCCCATTTGAAATCGTCCCGCTGCAGGCTGTCATGCGCAAACCCAGTCAGAGCCCGATCGGTCGCGCCAAGAACGCGTCCGAGTTTCAGGATCAAGTCTTCGGATTTCGGCTCGACCTTGGCGTAGCACTGGCCCGGAAGGCGCTCCAACAACCAAGCCAGGCGCGGTTGGCCGTCCTGATCTTCGATCTCGGGCAGGACAGCACCATCCAGCGAGGGGAATACCTTGGGGAAGGGCAGCCCCGGCGCCCCAGCCGCGATATGTTCGAGCGCTTGGACTTGAAGGTCGACAAACTCTGGCTCGCACCCCGCGCGCATGACTTTCAGGACATAGTTCTGTCCGTTCTTCGCTTCGACCAGAAAGTTCAGGTCATACTCTCCGTCCAGCCGTGTCAGAAGGGCCTCCAGGCCCCAATACTTGCGCAGAGCATCTGCCCAGAAATCATTCATGTCTTTCATTCCCATCCCTATCCGCCGCGCAACGCGGATCTCTCCATCTGGCTAAAAATATCCTCGGGGGTGAATTGGCCCACAGGGCCAAGGGGGGGCAGACAGCCCCTTTAATCCAACGCCCGCAACCGCTTGATCAGCGACGAGGTATCCCACCGCCCACCACCAAGTTTTTGCACATCCTTGTAAAATTGATCCACCAGCGCGGTGACGGGCAAGGACGCGCCCGTCTCATTGGCTGTGTCGAGACAGATACCCAGATCCTTGCGCATCCAGTCCACTGCAAAGCCGTGGTCGAAATGGTCGTCGAGCATAGTCTCGTACCGGTTCGCCATCTGCCAGCTGCCCGCCGCACCCTGGCTGATCACTTCAACCACCGCGCGCCCGTCCAGTCCGGCCTTTTCTGCGAAATGCAGCGCTTCGCTGAGGCCTTGAACCAGACCGGCAATCGCTATCTGGTTGCACATTTTGGTCATCTGACCTGCCCCGCTGTCACCAATCCGGCGACAGATTTTCGAATAGACCTGCATGATCGGCTCTGCCGCGTCGAAAACCGCCTGATCGCCGCCGCACATGATCGAAAGCACGCCATTCTCGGCCCCGGCTTGACCGCCGGAGATCGGCGCGTCAACAAAAGAGATCCCTTGCCCTTTGGCCGCCTCGTAAAGCTCGCGCGTCACCTTGGCCGAGACGGTCGTGTGATCCACAAAGGTCGCGCCTTCAGACATTCCGGCAAAGGCGCCATCCGTGCCGGTGCACACCATTCGCAGGTCGTCATCATTGCCAACACAGGACATGACGAATTCTGCCCCCTCCGCAGCTTCTTTGGGAGTTGTCGCCATTGCGCCGCCATGTTGGGCCACCCAGGCTTCGGCCTTGGAGGCGGTCCGATTGTAAACGGTAACCTGATGACCTGCAGCCTGAAGGTGCCCAGCCATGGGATAACCCATGACACCCAAACCAAGAAAAGCGACTTTTGCCATGGGATGATCCTCTCCGCTGACCGGCATTGCTTGATTGCCGGAGTGTTTGGCACTGACAAAGCAAAGCCTGCGCGAAAGGGCAACCCCGTGTTAGCCGTTCCCGCCCAGATCCTTCAGGATCGGGCAGTCCGGTCGGTCGTCTCCGGCGCAGGCCTCGATCAAATGGCTCAGCGTGTCGCGCATCGCTTTTAGATCGGCGATTTTTGCGTCGATCTGCGCCAAATGATCCCGCGCAACTTGCTTAACATCCGCGCTCGCCCGGCTTTCATCTTCATAGAGCGCCAGCAGTGTGCGGCAGTCTTCGATGGTAAACCCCAAGGCGCGGGCTCGGCCCAGAAAGGTCAGCTTGTGGATGTCCTGTTCGCGAAACCGGCGATAACCGTTGTCATCTCTCAGAGGTTTTATCAGTGCGATATCCTCATAGTAGCGGATCGTTTTCGCAGGTAGACCGGTCCGGGTTGAGACATCGCCGATATTCATGCGTGCGCCTCCTTCGTGGTTTTTTGCGCGCCGTCGGCGACGTTGGGGCGGACCCATCTCAGACGCAGCGCATTGGTGACGACAAAGACGCTGGACAGGGCCATCGCGCCCGCCGCAAGCACCGGAGACAGCAATGGCCCGCCAAAGGGGTACAACACTCCGGCGGCCACCGGGATCAGCAATGTGTTATAGCCAAACGCCCATCCGAGGTTCTGACGGATATTGCGCATCGTCCGATGGCTGATGTCGATTGCGTTCACGACGCCGCGCAAATCGCCGGACATCAGAACCACATCTGCGGCCTCGATCGCGACATCCGTTCCGGTGCCGATAGCGACGCCGACATCAGCTGCCGCCAGAGCAGGGGCGTCGTTTATCCCATCGCCCACAAAGGCGAGCGCGCCGAATTCACTGCGCAAGCCCTCTAGCCTTTTCTGTTTGTCACCCGGCAGCAAGTCGGCGGCCACGTGAGCAAGGCCCAGCCTATCGGCCATCGCTTGCGCCGTTTGCGCGTTATCTCCGGTTACCATGGCAAGCGTCAGGCCCATATCGTTTAGCTTGGCCAGCGCCTCGGCCGTGCCCGGCTTCACAGGGTCCGAGACAGCCAGACTGGCCGCCGCCACCCCATCAATGGAAAAGAACAAAGGGGTCGCCCCCTGCGCGGCCCGTGCATCGGCGTCTGGCTTCAGATCCGAGATATCCACGCCTTTCTGATGCATCAATTTGTATGAGCCAATCAGCAGGTCATGCCCCTCTGCGCGGCCCTGAAGGCCAAGGCCGGTTAGGGACAGAACCTGAGAAACCTCGGGCAGAACAGAGGGCCCGGCGCGGGTGATCGCAGTGGCGATAGGGTGTTCCGAGCGCGCCTCGATCGCGGCGGCCAGTCGTAAGACTTGACCCCGCTCAAAGCCGTTGGTGGTTGTCACGTGGTCAAGTTCGGGGCGCCCGAGGGTCAGCGTGCCGGTTTTGTCGAAGGCGATCACCTTGGTCAGCTGCAAGTGTTGCAGCGCATCGCCCTTCCGGAACAAAACACCCAGCTCCGCCGCGCGGCCCGTCCCCACCATGACCGAGGTCGGCGTGGCCAGACCCATGGCGCAGGGGCAGGCGATGATCAGGACCGATACCCCGGCCACTAAAGCCAGCGGCAGGGACGGAGAAGGCCCCAAGATCAACCAGGCAGTGATGGTCAAAGCCGCAACCAGCATCACAGCTGGAACAAAGCGGTAGGTCAGCTGGTCGACCAGGCTTTGGATGGGCAGCTTTGCCCCCTGGGCCAGTTCCACCATCGCGATGACGCGGGCCAGAACCGTATCCGCACCAACGCGAGTCGCCTGCACACGCAGCGCGCCGGTTCCGTTCACGGTGCCCCCCACCACGGGGTCGCCAGCGGATTTGCCAACCGGTACCGGCTCTCCCGTAATCATGCTTTCATCAACGTAAGAGGTTCCTTCGAAGACATCTCCATCCACCGGAACGCGTTCTCCGGGACGGATTTGCAGCACGTCACCCACCGCTATTTCGGCAATAGGGCGATCTTCTGCTGCTCCGTTTCGTTCGACGCGCGCGGTTTTGGGCTGAAGCCCGATCAGCGCTCGGATTGCCGCGCCGGTTTTGCCTTTGGCGCGCGCCTCCATCATGCGGCCCAGAAGGATCAGAACAATTATCACGGCCGCGGCCTCAAAATACACATTCGCTGTGCCCTGCGGCAGCAAGCCGGGCGCGAAGGTCGAGATGATGGAGAACAGATAGGCCGCCCCCGTCCCCAAAGCGACCAGAGCGTTCATGTCCGGCATCCCACGCAGCAGGGACGGAATGCCTTTGGCGTAGAACACGCGTCCGGGGCCAATCAACAGGGCCGTGGTCAGGGCAAACTGGATCAGATAGCTGTTCTGCTGTCCGAGGGTTGCGTGAACCCAATGGTGGAATGCGGGGACCATATGCCCGCCCATCTCCAGAACAAATACGGGTAGGGCCAAAATGGCGGCCAGCACTGTCGCGCGTTTCAGGTCCCGCGCCTCATCCGGCGTGTCATCGGACCGCGTTTCCGATCCCGGAGAGGTCTTGAGCTGCGCGGGAAATCCAAGCTGAGTTGTGATCTGTGCCAGCGCCTGCGGCGTGGTCGCGCCCTCGATGTAGGTGACTGACGCGCTTTGGTTGGCAAGGTTCACGCTGGCCTCAAGAACGCCAGGACTGTCTTTCAGGGTGCGTTCGATCTTGGCCACGCAGGACGCGCAATTCATCCCTGTGATCTGCAAAGCGGTCTGATGCGTTGTCGTCGGATAGCCAGCGGCCTGCAGTGCATCGCTGAGGGCTGAGACCGGGCCGTCAAACGTGACCTGAGCCGTCTTGGTCGCAAAATTGACCGAGGCGTCCTGCACGCCGGGCACAGCCTGCAAGGCAGCCTCGGTGCGTCCAACGCATGAGGCACAGCTCATGCTTGTGATTTTCAATTGAGTGCTTTGGGTCATGCGACTCATCCCGACAGATATCTTACCGTCCACATGGGGGTTCCAGTGACGGGAAGGTCAAGAGGTAGTGCCCGATTTTTTAGCGGCCCCCGCGCTGAAATAGGCTTTCAAGCAAGGATTGGGCATTGGGGCTCTCGGGGGCCGACCGCACCGCACTAGGTGAGGCAAAAAAGCCCAACAGTACGACAAGCAACAAAAAGGCAGATCCGATGATCAACGCCGAGGCGATCTGCAAAGCTGAGCGTATCATACTAACGCCTTTTCACGAGGCCACCGCCGCAGTCAGCAAAGCGAGCACCAAATTCATTGGGACATATCGCGCGGCGACAAAGCTGGAGTGGCGTTTCATCGTCATATCCTTTGGTGTACTGATCGGTAACCCTTTAAAAAATGTTCTCACTGGCTATGATTTGCAAGAGCTCACGTTGCAAAAAAGTGAAGTCGTTGTGATGCTTTGAGTTCACGACGAGCAGTGACGTGAAGAAACCGCAATGGAAGTGGGATGAAAATGTACAGGCCGGTACACTCAGGTGCTTTCTGATGCGTCCAAACAAACGTGATGAACTTGTGCGCAAGGCGATGGAGGTCTTCTACCGCGACGGGTTCCACGCGACCGGCATGGACAAGCTGGTGGTGGAAACCGGAGTGTCCAAGACTTCGATGTACAAACACTTCCGCACCAAGGAGGATCTCATTCTGGCCGTTCTGCGCCTGCGGGATGAGAGTTTCCGCAATCGGATCCTGCGACGTGTTGAGCGGCTGGCAGACACGCCAGTCGGGCAATTGATTGCTACTTTTGATGCGTTGAAAGAGTGGTTCGAAGAGGACGATTTCCGCGGATGTATGTTCCTGAAAGCCGCTGCCGAGTATCAGGATGCCAGCCATCCGATCCATGTGCAGGCAGCAGAACATAAACGGGTTATGTTGGAGCACCTGACCTCATTGGCGCGCCAATCCGGCGCACATGCGCCAGAGCTTCTGGCCCGTCAGATCGTCTTGCTGCAAGAGGGCGCGATCGTCTCGGCCGTTTTGTTGAAAAACGGCAATCCGGCTGAAGACGCAAAGGCCGCAGCGCAAATGCTTCTGGATGCTGCGCTGAGCCGAAAGAACGCTGCGTTGCATTGACGGAACGCGGCGTTACGTGGATTGGCCTATCTACGGTGCCGCGATAGCCTTTCAGGTAACACCTGATCGGAGAATACCACATGTCGCTTTTTACCTCGACCGCAGCCTGGGTCACTGACGAACACCGGATGTTTGCCGAAATGGCAGGGCGGTTTCTGGATGATGAACTGGTCCCCAACGCGGAAACCTGGGCCGCGAATGGCATCGTAGACCGTGCATTCTGGCACAAAGCCGGGGAAACCGGTCTGATGGCGGGTGCGATCCCGGAAGAATATGGCGGCGTCGGCGGGGACATGGGTTTTGACTCGGTCACTCTGTACGAACAGACGGCGCGTGGGGACGCCGGATGGGGATATGGGATCCAGTCAATCGTGACGCACTACATCACGGCCTATGGCAGCGAAGACCAAAAACAGCGTTGGTTGCCCAAGCTGGCCTCGGGCGAGATGGTAGGGGCTTTGGCCATGACCGAGCCGGGCACAGGCTCGGATGTGCAGGCGGTGCGGACCTCGGCTGAAAAGGACGGCAATTCCTACCGCCTGAACGGGTCTAAGATCTTCATTACCAACGGTCAGAGCGCGGATCTGATCATCGTTGCCGCCAAGACGGACAAGACCTTGGGTGCCAAGGGGGTATCTCTGATTGTGGTTGAGACGGACGGGGCCGAGGGTTTCCGGCGCGGGCGCAACCTCAAGAAGCTGGGTATGAAGGGCAATGACACCGCCGAGTTGTTTTTTGAAGATGTCAAAGTGCCGATGACCAATCTGCTCGGCCCGGATGAGGGGCAGGGGTTCTACCAGTTGATGAAACAGCTTCCGTGGGAGCGTTTGACCATCGGCATCATGGCACTGGGCGCGATTGACTTCGCCATCGCCGAAACGGTGAAATACGTGCAGGAGCGCAAGGCCTTTGATCAGCGCGTTATGGACTTCCAGAACACGCGGTTCAAACTGGCCGAGTGCAAAACCAAGGCGGAAGTGCTGCGCAGTTTCGTGAATGACTGCATTGGAAAACTGGAGGCGGGTGAATTGGATGCCGCCACCGCGTCTATGGTCAAATACTGGGGCTCTGAGGTCCAGAACGAGATCATGCATGAATGCCTGCAGCTTTTTGGCGGCTATGGCTTCATGATGGAATACCCGATCGCCCGCCTTTACACCGATGCCCGTGTGCAGATGATCTATGGCGGCACTAATGAAGTCATGAAGGAACTCATCGCGCGCTCGATAGACGTCTAAGGCCCTCCCACCCGTCGTCGAAGTTCCTGTCGGAGCATCTCCTCCCGTTTGGCATGGCAGGCGCGGCCGCAGCCCGCGCCTGCCCTCCGCAGGACGCAAGACCTTAGGCCGTGCAGTTTTTCGGTTGGCGGGTTGTTCGGATCTCTATGTGATTTCCGCGGCCAGCTGCCGTTCGAGCCATGCTCGAAATGACTTCAACGGTTCAGACTCAATCCTGTTCTTAGGCCATACAAGATAGTACGCGCCCAAGCTGACTGCTGGCCCGTCCCAGGCCAAGGCAAGGCGGCCGGTTTTGAGGTGCTCTTCGACGAGATAGCTGGGAAACAGGCCAACGCCCAACCCATGGATCGTGGCCTGTATCATCGTTGAAAACTGATCGAACAGCATCCCACGCGACCCGCTGACGGGATGGCCTTGGGCGGCAAACCAGCGCTCCCACCCGTCGGGGCGCGTTTCCATGTGCAAGAGGGGTGCCTGTTCCAGCCAGTCGATTTGATCACTCTGGTCGGGCAGAAGGTCAGGCGCGCAGACGGGTACGACATACTCTGTCATGATCTTTAGGTAGTTCACGCCGCTCCAATTCTGGCGACCAAAGTGAAAACCTGCATCAAAGGCTTCGGTCTCGAAGTCGAAGGGTCGCAATCTTGTGTTCAGGTTGACTGTGACTTCAGGGTGATTGCGGGCGAAGTCCTGAAGGCGCGGGGCCAGCCAGTGCATCCCGAAAGCCGGCAGGATGGACAGGTTGAGGGAGCCTCCGGTTGGGTTGGCTTTCAGTTTCAACGACGCCTGCGCCAATTGGTGCAAGGCCGTGCGGGCCGTTTGGACATACTCTCGCGCGGCCGGGGTCAGGTTCAGCCGCATCTGAGTGCGTTGGATCAGTTCGATGCCCAACTGCTCCTCCATCGTTTTCAGCTGGCGGCTGATGGCGCTTTGCGTCAGTGACAGCTCCTCGGCCGCCGCCGAGGCGCTGCCCAACCTGTCCACAGCCTCAAGCGCGAGCAGGGATGAAATCGACGGAAGAAAGCGTCGGGGCGCGATCATATTACATTTCCTCATACCTTTGGGTTTGATTATCACTGGCTTTTTCCCGACACCAGCCGGATATACTGGCCTGTGACGCGCGCGCCCGCGCCGTTCGAAAACAAGACCCGCGGACAGCCCCGCACTATTTGAGAAGGCCGAGCTATGGATCGCGCGCAGATCGTCCATGAGAATTTCCTGTCCCGCGTGGCAAACCGCGATTTCCCTGAAGGTGCGCCCCCGGTCGGCGGGCTGAGCCACACAGATGCGGTATCGCTATATCGCTCGCAGGTCCTTAGTCGGGCGCTGGATCGCACCAGCCGGGCGATGCAGAAGGCAGGGCAAGGGTTCTATACCATCGGCTCATCGGGTCATGAGGGCATGGCTGCCGTGGCCCACGCCCTGCGCCCGACGGATATCGCCTTTTTGCACTACCGCGATGCGGCGTTTCAGATCGCCCGGGCCGAGCAAGTTCCGGGCCAACAGATCGCCTGGGATATGCTGCTGAGCTTTGCGTGTTCGAAAGAGGATCCGACTTCGGGCGGGCGTCATAAGGTGCTTGGCTCCAAGGCCCTGATGATCCCGCCTCAGACCTCGACCATCGCCAGCCACCTGCCCAAAGCGGTTGGCGCGGCCTATGCGTTGGGGGCCGCCCGGCGGCATGACCCCGAGCATCGGGTGCTGCCCGAAGATGGCATCGCCATGTGTTCTTTCGGAGACGCCTCGGCCAACCATTCGACCGCGCAAGGGGCGATCAACACGGCGGGTTGGACAAGTGTCCAATCCACGCCACTGCCCTTGCTGTTCGTATGCGAGGACAATGGCATCGGAATTTCGGTGAAAACACCCAAAGGCTGGATCGAAGCGTCGATGGCGCATCGTCCAGGCATCAAGTATTTTCAGGCCAATGGGCTGGGCATCTATGAGACCTACGCCGTGGCTCAGGAAGCCGCGCATTATGTCCGCACGCGCCGCAAGCCCGCCTTCCTGCACCTGCGGACCGTACGCCTTTATGGCCATGCGGGGGCGGATGTGCCGACCACATATCTCAGCAAGGCCGAGGTTGAGGCGGATGAGGCAAACGACCCGCTTCTCCATTCCGTTCGCCTGTTGGATCAGGCGGGGGCGTTGGCTCCGGAAGAGGCGTTGAAAATCTATCAGGACAGCTGCGCCCGAACGGACCGTGTGGCTGCCGAGGCTGCCACGCGCCCGCATTTGTCGACCGCGCAGGATGTCATGATCAGCCTCATCCCGCCCCAACGTGCCTGCAAGCCGACGAACGGCCCCAGCGTGGATGTGCGGGCAAACGCGTTCGGGGGCGACATGCGCGCGATGGCTGACCCGCAGCCCATGAGCCGCCTAATCAACTGGGCGCTGACCGATCTGATGCTGGAGCATGGCGAGATCGTCTGTATGGGTGAAGATGTCGGCCGCAAGGGCGGGGTCTACGGCGTGACGCAGAAGCTGCAGCAGCGGTTCGGTCAGGACCGTGTGATCGACACTCTGCTGGACGAACAATCAATCCTCGGCCTCGCCATCGGCATGGGCCACAACGGGTTTGTGCCGATCCCCGAAATCCAGTTCCTCGCCTATCTGCACAATGCCGAGGATCAGATCCGCGGTGAGGCTGCCACTTTACCCTTCTTCTCGAATGGGCAATTCACTAACCCGATGGTGCTGCGGATTGCTGGGCTTGGGTATCAAAAAGGCTTTGGAGGGCATTTCCACAACGACAACTCTCTGGCCGTTTTGCGCGACATTCCGGGCGTGATCATTGCCTGCCCCTCGACCGGTGAAGACGCGGCGCAGATGCTGCGTGAATGCGTGCGGCTGGCGCGGGAAGAGCAGCGGGTTGTTGTGTTCCTCGAGCCGATTGCGCTCTATCCCATGCGGGATCTGAATGCGGCGCAGGACGGGGGCTGGATGACGACCTACCCCTCGCCCGACCGGCGGATTGCGCTGGGCGAGGTTGGGGTGCATGGCGATGGCACCGATCTGGCCATCGTGACCTACGGCAATGGCCACTACCTGTCGCGTCAGGCGCTGCCTGAGCTGGCGGCGGCCGGGGTGAACGCGCGTATCGTTGACCTGCGCTGGCTGGCGCCACTACCGGTTGAGGCGCTTCTAGAGGCGACCAAAGACTGCAAGCATGTTCTGATCGTGGATGAATGCCGTCGCACAGGTAGCCAATCCGAGGGGCTGATGACCCTCTTCCGCGAAGAAAGCGCCCAGACGCGGGTCGCCCGCGTTGTGGCTGAGGATTGTTTTATTGCGACCGGCCCGGCCTATGCCGCGCCCCTGCCGTCCAAGGACAGTATCGTCGCCGCGGCCCTCAACCTGACCGGAGTGCAGAAATGACCCGAACAGCTGTCGTGATCTGCCCCGGTCGGGGCACCTATAACAAGCCTGAACTTGGCTATCTGCACCGCCGCCATGCGGACAAGATGCCGATGTTCCAGCGCTTTGACGCCCTGCGCGCCGAGGCCGGGCAAGAGGGGGTAACCGCGCTGGACGGGGCCGCGCGCTTTGCGGTCAGCACCTATTCGCGCGGCGATGTGGCCTCACCCCTGATCTATGCCGCCGCGCTGGCGGATGCGCAGTCGCTAGCGGATGATATCGAGGTGGTGGCCGTGACGGGCAACTCGATGGGTTGGTATATCGCTCTGGCCGCCGCTGGCGCGCTGAGCGCTGAGAACGGGTTCCGCGTGGTGAACACCATGGGCACTCTGATGCAGGCCCATCTGATCGGGGGGCAGTTGGTCTATCCCTTCACCGACGACAACTGGGTCGACAGCGCGCACCAGAAACAGGCGTTGTTGCAGGACGTCTCTGACATCAACGCGGTCGAGGGGCAGGATCTGGCGCTGTCGATTGATCTGGGCGGTATGCTGGTGCTGGCCGGGAATGAGGCTGGTCTGGCCGCATTTGAGGCATCTCATCCCACCGTTCAGGACCGCTTTCCCATGCGGTTGCCGAACCATGCGGCGTTCCATACCTCTCTGCAGGCTCCGATTGCCGCCGAAGGTCGGGCGCGGCTGAAACCCGATATGTTCGGCCAACCCCGACACCCGATGATCGACGGACGTGGCAAGATCTGGTGGCCGGGCGCCACCGATACCGAGGCGCTGTGGGACTACACGCTGGGCCATCAGGTGACCGAGCCCTACGATTTCACCCACGCCATTCAAACCGCCGCACGAGAGTTCGCACCGGACCTGTTCATTGTGACGGGGCCGGGGGCGACACTGGGTGGAGCGGTAGCGCAGTCTCTGACCATGGCGGGGTGGAGCGGCATGACCGGCAAGACCTCATTCGCGGCGCGGCAAGAGGACTCACCTATTCTGGTGGCTATGGGGCGTGAGGATCAAAGGGCGTTGGCGACAGGCTAGGCCCTGCTTCAGGTCTTGGCCTGAATAACGTTGGCGATGGTTTCGATCCGATTGCGCAGCCAGCGATGGGCCGGGTCATTGGCCGAGCGCTGGTGCCAGACCATGTAGATAGAAACCGGCTCGCAGTCGAACGGCAAGGTCGCGCAATCCAGCGCTGCCAGTGGTCCGTTTTTCATCATCGCCGTGTCGGTGGAAATCAGCGGGCTGCCCGCTATGAAAGACGGGATGGCGTTGAAATGCGGCAGCACGACGGTTGGCGGACGGATCTGGCTTTGATCCACGCCGCGCATCACAGCGCGCGCATTCCGGCCGTCAGGAAAGCGAACCTCGACATGTTCGCTCTGGCAGTAGGCCTCCCACGTCTCGGGCGCGGTGCGTTGGCTGCTGTCGTAAAACACCATCAAAGGGCTTGAGATCAGCCGTTTCTGAAAGATGTCTGGCCCGTCCGGCGGCAGCGGCGTCAGCATCAGCTGGCACCGGTCGCTGCGCAGCAGGTCCGGCCCCGGTACGCCGGATGAGATGAATTCCAACTGCAGCTTAATACCCTCGGCACGGGTCGCGCGTAGAAGGTCGGGAAAGAGCAGCTCTCGCGGCATGTCGTTGGTGGCGATGCGGATTTCCATCTGCTCTGACAGGGGATCAAAGGGGCGTTCATCCGTCAGCGCGCGCATACCATCCAGCACGTTGCGGACCGGCTCTTGCAAGGCCAGCGCGCGTTCGGTCGGTGTTAGGCCCTGGCCGGATCGTACGAATAGCGGATCGCCCAGCACCTGCCGTAGCTTGGCCAATGTGTGGCTGATGGCGGATTGTGTGACCCCCAGCCGATCCGCCGCTTTCGAGACCGAGCTTTCCTCGAGTATCGTCAGAAAGATGCGCAGGACCTTGCCGTCCAGATCAGTGAAATCGATTTTGCTCATACAATCTATGATTAAGCATGAATGGTTTTGCTGTCGAGAGGGCGCTAGGTCAGTCGCAAACAAGGGGCACGCATATGGGACTTCGCTTTTTCTCGGACAAGAACCGACCCGTTCACATGGGGTCGTACCCGCTGGAGCGTCTGGCGCGTCAGCAGGCGATGCCCGACCTGTCCCAGCTGGCCCCGATGCCCGAGCTTAGTTTTCACCGGCCTGACTGGCCCGAGAGTATCGTGAACGCAATGGGCGAGTTTCAGGCTATGCTGGACACGATCCGGGATGGGCTGGTGAACCCTGTCGCCTCGGACATCCCGCAGGACCCGCAGGCGCGTGCAGATCACCTCAAGGCGTTTGGGTATTTCAACGATGCCTCGATGATGGGCTGCGGGCCGCTGGCGCCCGAGGCGCTGTTGGATCAGCCGCGCCGCAACCCCGATATCGACCGTCTGGCGCATGCTTTGAAAACCCGCCAGACCAAAACGCTGGCCTCGGGGATCGACGTTATCATGGCCGATCTCAAGGAAAGCATGGAGGCCGCGCCGCGTCCGATGGCCTCGCATCGTCATGTTCTGGTGTTCCTGTATGAACATAACCGCGACCCTAACCCGGACGAGCCGGGGTCCGAGTGGATCATGGATGCGCAGGACCACCGGGCTTGCCTGCTGGCGACTGAGAATGCCGTTGTGATCGCCAATTACATCCGGTTGTTGGGGTTCGATGCGAGGGCACACACGGCGATGTCGTCCGAGGTCGATCTGGGCAAGCTTGCGGTCGCGGCGGGTTTGGCCTCTGTAGAAGACGGCACGCTTGTTGCTCCATGGCTGGGGCGTCGCTTTGGACTGGCCGCCATTACGACCGAGATGGAGATTGCCCACGATCAGCCTCTGCAACCGATGGCGCAGCAACCATGGTTCCGGACCCAAGGCCCTGCGTGGTGGCTTGGCACTGGGTTCGCCAAGAACGCTCTGAACCGCGACGCCTATGCCAAACGCCGCTACGTGGATGGGGCGCATCCGTTTGAGCGGCTCAAGCGGGTCGAGACGCCCACCACTTATATTGATGAGGCCAATGTCGCGCGCGTTCCCAAGCGCGCTGACATGTTCGCGCGGGCGCAGTTCGGCGATATGGGCAAACACCTGCAGGACGCGGCCAAGGGCGGATATTACGTGCGCAAATCAGCCCCCAGTTTCGCGCAACGCCGGGCGCTGGGCGCGTTTGTTCTGTTGCAGGATGGCGAAAGCGCAAAGGTCTCGCCCCCGACCGATGCCGAGCGCAATGCCGCCAATATCAAGGCCGCCAGTTACTTCCTTGGGGTCGATGCGGTCGGCCTCAGCCGTTGCCCGGACTGGGCGTGGTATTCTCACGATGCGACGGGGGAAGAGATCACGCCGCCCCATGATCAGGCCATCAGTATGATCATCGACCAGGGCTATGAGACGATGGAGGGCGCAAGCGGTGATGACTGGATCAGCGTTGCACAATCCATGCGCGCCTATCTGCGGTTTTCACTGCTGGGTGGCGTGATCGCGCAGCATATCCGCAACCTCGGCTACAAAGCCAAGGCCCATACGGTGATGGATGGTGAGGTGCTGCAGCCACCGTTGTTGCTGCTATCGGGATTGGGCGAGGTCAGCCGGATCGGTGAGGTCATCCTGAACCCCTATCTCGGCCCGCGTCTGAAATCCGGGGCGGTGACGACTGATATGCCGATGAACCATGATAGGCCTATTGATTTCGGCCTGCAGAGTTTCTGCGAAAGCTGCAACAAATGTGCCCGGGAATGCCCCTCGGGGGCGATCACGGCCGGGCCAAAGCTGATGTTCAACGGCTATGAAATCTGGAAATCCGACAGCCAGAAATGCGCCACCTATCGCGTGACAACGCCCGGAGGGTCGATGTGCGGGCGCTGCATGAAGACCTGCCCGTGGAACCTTGAGGGGATTTTCAAAGAACGCCCATTTCGTTGGGCGGCGATGAATATTCCTCAGGCGGCCCCGGCATTGGCGAAACTGGATGACGCGGTGGGCAATGGTGGCCTGAATGACATTAAAAAATGGTGGTGGGATATTGAGCTGCAGTCGGATGGCGCCTATCGCCCCTCTGTGCATCCGCTGAACCGGCGCGATCTGCAACCTGATCTGGATCTGAAATACGAAGACCAGACGCTGGCCGTTTACCCCGCCTATCTGACGCCGCACCCGTGGCCCTATCCATTTGCCATGGATCGTGAGGCCGGGATTGCCGCCTATGAGGCGATGGTGAGCGCCGAGGAATACAAGGCGCGCAAGGCGGCGGGCGATATGTCGGTCGTCCATCGCTATGAGATCGCCGGCGATGCGCCGGTCATGCGGGTCGAATTGACCAAGGTCGACAAGATGACGGCCGATGTGACCAAGTACGAATTCTCGACATTGGACGGTTCTCCTTTACCCGAATGGACCGCTGGCGCGCATCTGGATGTGTTGGTCGCGCCCGAGTTTCTGCGCCAGTATTCTATGTCCGGTGACCCCTCGGATCGGGCAACCTATCAGATCGGTGTCTTGCGCGAGGATGAGGGGCGGGGAGGTTCGGCTCTGCTGCATCGCATCTTCAACAAAGGCCGCAAGGTTTTCATCTCGAAGCCGATCAACCATTTCGAACTGGATGAAACAGCGACAAAAACCTTCCTGATGGGTGGAGGGATCGGCATCACCCCAATGATCGCCTTTGCCCATCGCCTGCACGCGCTGGGCAAACCGTTCGAGCTGCACTACTCGGCCAGTACGCGCGCCGGGGCCGGGTATCTGGAAGATCTGGCCGCGATGCCATGGGCGGATCACGTGCATTACCATTTCTCGGATGAAGGTACGCGGGCCGATCTGGATGCGATCCTCTCAGGCTATCAGGACGGCTGGCACGTCTATACCTGCGGGCCAGATCGCTTCATGGAGGGCGTCATGCAAGCGGCCGAGCGGCAGGGCTTCCCTGACGAAGCGCGGCATTTGGAGTATTTCTCGGTCCCCGAGCAACCGGAGTACGAAAACTACCCCTTCACCTTGAAGCTGGCGAAATCAGGCTTCGAACTGACTGTGCCAGAAGACAAGGACGCCGCGCAGGTGCTGAGCGAGGCAGGTATTCACGTGGATGTGAAATGCGCAGATGGCATCTGCGGCGTCTGTAAATGCGGTGTTGTTTCGGGTGAAATCGAACATCGCGATTTTGTCCTGTCCAACAAACAACGCGAGAGCGCTATCATTCTGTGCCAAAGCCGCGCCTCGCAACCGGATGGCGTGATTGAGATCGACCTCTGACCCGAGGTCGAAAAACGACATGAAGTTGTGAAAAAATTGGTCGCTCCGGCCATGGACGCCGGGGGGCTGCTGCACTAACGTCCCCTCTGAACCCAGTGAATCCTGATTGACAGGTGCGAGGTATTTTCATGGATTATCACAGCCCCGCCAGCTTTGCCGAGGCGTCGGCTCTGGCTGCAAACGCGACGGGCACGACACGGTTTCTGGCAGGCGGCACCGATGTGTTGGTGCAGCTGCGCTCGGAATTGGTGACGCCCGATACACTGATCGACATCAAGAAAATCAACGGTGTGGATCAGATCACGCAAAACGCCGACCGCAGCTGGACACTTGGCGTCGCTGTCACCGGCGCTGAAATGAGCGAGCATTCTGAGCTGGGCCGCGACTGGCCGGGTGTGGTCGAGGCGATGGATCTGATCGGATCGACTCAGGTGCAGGGCCGCGCGACACTGACGGGCAACCTGTGCAACGGCTCTCCGGCGGCGGACTCGGTGCCCGCGATGGTTGCGGCGGCTGTAACGGTCACCGTGACCGGCCTGGATGGCGCGCGCGAGGTTGCTGTTGAGGACATCCCCACCGGACCGGGCAAGACCTCGCTGGCGAAGGGCGAAGTGATCTCGGCCGTCAATATCCCCGCACGGGGCGACAACGCGGGCGATGCCTATCTGCGCTTCATTCCGCGCACCGAAATGGACATAGCTGTGGTCGGCGTGGGTGTCAGCCTGCGTCTGGACGGCGACGTGATCACCGAGGCGCGCGTGTCTCTGGGCGCTGTCGCCCCGACCGTTTTGCTGGTTGAAGACTGCGCCAAAGCAATCATCGGCAGCACGCTGGATGACACCGCTTTAGACGCGTTGGCCGCGGCCGCTTCGGCCGCCTGTAACCCGATTGACGACAAACGCGGTACGATCGAATTCCGCACCGAGGTTGCTGGCGTTCTGGCCAAGCGCGCCGCGAAAATCGCCTATGCCCGCGCGAAGGGAGAAGACGCATGAGCAAGCTCCACGTATCCACCACCGTGAACGGGGACACGGTCGAATACCTCTGCGACCCGCGTGAAACGCTGTTGGACTGTCTGCGCGACAAGCTGAATCTGACCGGCGCGAAAGAGGGCTGCGGCACCGGCGATTGCGGCGCATGTTCCGTCACCGTCGATGGCCGCCTAGTCTGTTCCTGTCTGATGCTGGGTGTTGAGGCCGAGGGCAAGACTATCGAAACCGTTGAAGGCATCGCGGATGGCGACGTTCTGCACCCGCTGCAGAAGAAGTTCATCGAACACGCGGCGCTTCAGTGCGGCATCTGCACCCCGGGCATTCTGGTGGCGGCCAAGTCGCTGCTCGAGAAGAACCCAAGCCCGACCGAAGAGGAAACCCGGTACTGGCTGGCAGGCAATCTCTGCCGCTGCACCGGCTATGACAAGATCATTCGCGCCGTGATGGAAACGGCGGAAGAGCTGCGGGAGGCTTCGTAATGGCACTCGACGATCGCAAATCTGTATTCACTTTCGTTGGCACGCGCCCGGATCGCCCTGACGGGTTAGACAAGGTCACGGGCCGCGCCAAATTCGGGGCTGATGCCTATGCGCCCGGCATGTTGCACGGAGCGGTTCTGCGCTCTCCCCATGCCCACGCGCGGATCGTGAAGATCGACACCTCGAAAGCCGAGGCGCATAAGGACGTCAAAGCTGTCGTCACCCGCGCGGATTTTGCCGATGTCCCGTTCAAACCCGGTCTTGAGGGTGAGTTCTGGAACGTGCTGGAAAACGTCATGGCGGGCGAAAAGGCACTCTATGATGGCCACGCTGTCGCTGCAGTTGCAGCCACGTCGGCCCTAGCAGCACGGGATGCGCTCAAACTGATCGAGGTCGAATACGAAGTTCTGCCCCACGTGACCGACGTGGACAAAGCGATGGCTTCGGATGCGCCGGTCATTCGGGAAGGCGCAGCGGACTATTCGGTGCCCGAAGGTCTGCACCCGAACGTCGTTCGTTACCACGAAAGCGGTCACGGAGATGTCGAGGCCGGGTTTGCCGAAGCGGATCTGGTCATCGAAGACAGCTTTGTTACTGAGGCGACCCATCAGGGCTATATCGAACCGCACGCCTGTCTGGGCATGTTGGGCAATGACGGCAAGGGTGAGCTGTGGTGCACCACGCAAGGCCACTGGATCGCGCAAAAGACATGCGCCGCGCTGCTTGGCATTGAGACCTCGCAACTTCGCGTCACCGCGTCCGAGATTGGCGGCGGCTTCGGCGGAAAGACCACTGTTTTCATCGAACCCGTTGCGCTTGCGCTGAGCCGCAAAGCCAACCGTCCGGTCAAGGTCGTAATGACCCGGTCCGAGGTGTTCCGGGCGACAGGCCCGACCGCTTCGGCGTCTATGGACGTCAAGATCGGCATGAAGAAGGACGGGACGATCTCGGCCGCTCAGGGCGTATTCCGTCTGCAGGGCGGGGCCTTCCCCGGTGCGCCGGGCGATATGACTGCCATGTGCGCCTTCGCGCCGTACAACCTGACCAACGTCAAGCAGATCGGCTATGACGTAATGTCGAACCGCCCGAAACAGGCCGCTTACCGCGCGCCGGGCGCTCCTATGGGTGCCTTCGCGGTCGAGTCGGTGATTGATGAGCTGTGCAACAAGCTGGGCCTCGACCCCGTTGATGTCCGCCTTAAAAACGCCGCTCATGAAGGGACGAAGGCCAGCTATGGCCCGACCTACGAACGCATTGGTCTGGTCGAAACGCTGGATGCTGCCAAGGCGCACCCGCACTATTCGGCCCCGCTGAAGCCGGGGCAGGGGCGCGGGATTTCTTGTGGCTTCTGGTTTAACCACGGCGGTGAGACCTCAGTATCCCTGGCCCTGTCCGAAGATGGCTCGGCGCAACTGATGGTGGGAACGCCGGATATCGGCGGCTCTCGCGCGTCGATGGCGCTGATGGCGGCCGAGGTTCTGGGCATCCCATACGAGAACATCCGCGTTACCATCGCGGATACCGCGACGCTGGGCTACAACGACGTCTCACACGGCTCGCGCGTGACCTACGCGTCGGGTCTGGCGACCATCAAAGCGGCCAAACATGCGGTCGAAAAACTGTGCGAACGCGCGGCGTCCAAGTGGGGTATCCCGGTTGAGGCGGTGAAATGGGAAGACGGTTGCGCGGTGCCCTCAGGCCCCAATGCAGGCGATTTCGACCCGCTGGCCCTGTCCGACATCACGGCGGATATGGGGCGCACCGGCGGCCCGATCTCGGGCCATTTCGAGGCAACCCCGGAAGGCGCGGGCGTGTCCTTTGGCACCCATATCGTCGACGCCGAGGTCGACCCGGAAACCGGCAAGACCAGCGTGACACGCTACACGGTCATTCAGGACGCCGGAAAGGCGATCCACCCAACTTATGTGGAAGGCCAGTTCCAGGGCGGTGCCGCGCAAGGCATCGGCTGGGCGCTGAACGAGGAATATATCTACGGCGAGGACGGGCGGTTGCAGAACTCGATCTTCCTCGACTACCGGATCCCCGTTGCCAGTGACCTGCCAATGATCGACACGGTGATCGTCGAAGTGCCCAACCCCGGCCACCCGTTTGGGGTGCGCGGTGTGGGCGAGACCGGCATCGTGCCGCCGCTTGCCGCCATCGCCAATGCGGTTTCCAACGCGGCGGGTGTGCGGATGAAGCAATTGCCGATGTCGCCTCCGCGCATTTTGGCCGCGCTCAAGGGCAATGGTTGAGGTTCACCTCTGGTCTGGTCTCAGGTCTTTGACCGGGGGCTTGGCCGTTGTCGAGGTTGAAGCCAAAACAACCGGAGAGTTGCTGCGCGCCCTAGTGCGCGCGCATCCGCAATTGCAGGCCCCTATTGATGCGGGCGTCTCAATCGCGATTGACGGGCGTGTGATTGCAACGGGCCTGACGGAGCCCATCCCGGAAGGCAGCGAAGTCTATCTGATGCAGAGGCTGCGCGGCGGTTAAGGTTTAGGCGACCACGGTTCGCGCCCGACCATCCGGTCAGCCTCGGCCGTGATGTCGTTCATGTGCTGCTCTAGGCTTTGGCGCAGGGTTTCGATCTGCTCTTCACTGGCTTTTCGGGGTACGGTTTCGGTCCATTCGCGGCATAAAAATACACCTTCGTTGCGCCAGGGGCGGGGCATGAGCAAGCGGTCCCATGTACCGGCCTCTCTGCCGTGACGGGCCGAGAAGGTGATTCCGAACACCCGTTTGCCGGATGTGCGCGCCCAGACCAGAGGCACGGTCGACAGCACCCGTTCTGGTCCGCGGGGTCCGTCGGCGGCAATACCAATAGAAATCCCCTGCTTCATTTTGCCTAGAACTTCACGCGACACGGCGACGTTGCTTTTGTGTTTGCTGGCCATGGCGATCGTGTCCATGCTGAAAAGCTTTTGCACGCGGCCCACCATGCTGCCCGCCCGGGCCGAGGACGTGATCGAGCAGATCTGCGCCTTGTCTAGCGGGAAGAAATAGGGTGACTGCGCCAGCCGCTGATGCCACAAAACAACGATGACCGGTTCGCCCTTTTCGGCAAGCTGGTCCAGTTCTTCATAGCCGATGCGCTGCCATTTGGTGTTGCGGTTGACCATCCGAATATAGCTCGCAATACGGCGCGCCGCCCAGTTTAACACGGCTTCGCTGTCGGCGATCTTTTTGCGGATACTCACGGATGGGTCCCTCATACTGACCAAAACGTGTCTTATAGAACTCAACGCCGCGTGCAACTTGTTTGTCTTGTCGAGAAGTGGTCGAGAAACTGAAAAAGCCTCTTGAGTCCGCCGCGCGGCTGGCATATCTGAGGCTCAGCCTAGGGGTATAGCTCAGTTGGTAGAGCGACGGTCTCCAAAACCGTAGGTCGCGGGTTCGAACCCTGCTGCCCCTGCCATTTAAAACTTCCTAAAACTTGAACCTTCGCTTTCGCGGCTGCGTCGAATGCCAGACTTGCCGCGCGAAATTCTATTTGATGTTCCTCAGGGGCCGTTAAAGCGGCGGCCAAATGGTGCAGTGGGTCGAGATTTGACGTAGCGTCCCGAAATTTCTTCCGCTTCGGTGTGGTTGACGTAAACGTAAGCTGTTGCTCGATTTTTTATTTTGCATGCACAAAAGTGACGAAAACCGGGGTTTTCTTCCCCCTTACGTCTCAAAATGAAAACCCTAAATGCACCTCGTCGCTGCGGGGTGCCACTCACGGACTGTGATCCTTGAGCTTCGGCCAACCACTGAGGTTCTGATCGGCCCCGCAGTGACAAGACTTGCACAGTTCATAGGGAGGGAAGGAATTTGATACAGAGTTTTTGGTCGATCTTTCGCGACCCTCGCGCGCACGCGGCACGACTGACGCGGCCTCGGCCAGAAGAGACCTGTGCTGTGGATGAAGAAGCAAGCGAACCCACGGCGAAAGAGGCCGAATTCCGTAGCCTGTTTGAAACGACATTGTTGGAAATGAAACAGCCGCAAACATGCGATGAGGGCACTGACACTTGCCGAATGTAGGTCCGCGTCGAACAAGCCTAACCCGATAGGGCGCAAATGCACCATGTTTCGTATCAAATCGATCTCTGTGTTGCTGAGCGGAGAACGTGGCGATATGCACTGAAGACAATATTTGATTTGTATTCAAAGGTGTTGAATGGGATTGAGAAGCCTGATTGCCGATAAGATTGCCTCACGTGTTCTTGGCAACGGCAAAACCCGGCGCGCGGTCATGAATCAGCTGCTTGCTCAGGATACTCTGTTGTTTCGGGACTTGGGCGATCATGCCTTTGCCTTCTTTCCAACGGATGCAATCGGACGTTCACTTTTCCAGAACGGTGAATTTGCCCGCGGCTCAGTCACGGATTTGCGGACGTTTCTTGAACAGAACAATGCCTATAAGCCCGGCATGTCCGTTCTGGAGGTTGGGGCCAATATCGGCACCCAGACAGTCTACTTCTTCCTCGATCTTCAGTGCGACGCCGTCGTTGCGATCGAGCCAGACCCGGACAATATGAACCTGCTACGTCACAATCTTGCTTTGAACGGGCTGACAAACAAAGTGGAGATTTTGGGTGTCGCGGCTTCGGACACGAGTGGAACGGCGGAATTTACGCGAGATCTGTTCAACCGAGGTGGCTCACGTCTGGGGGCCAAACGCACAAGCGGCAAAACCCGAGAGAGTTTTTCAGTCGAGATTGTTCGGATTGACGATATGGTGCAGTCGGGCACCCTCAAGGCTGTTCAAATTGGGCTGGTCTGGATGGATGTTGAGGGCCATGAGCTATCCGCCCTGAAGGGGATGAAGCAACTCATCGCAGAGTACAGGCCACCGATATTTTTGGAATTCACCCCGGACGGACAGCACAGCACCCAGCAAGAGCTGTGTGACCTGCTATTTGACAACTACCAGAGCGTTTATCGTCATGCTGGGGGCTTTCATCCCGTGTCACGTGAAGCGTTCGCGCAGATCAAACATCAGGTCGATCTTCTGGTCATCTGAAACCCCACCCGATCTCAAAGCAGGGCGGTGACCGTCTTTCCTCTGCTTGCGGGATAGCCTAAAGTCCCCGCAAATCGCAGACACCGGGAATGAGGGTACATGTCGCGTTTCGATGGTTACTTCCTGCGGCAGTTGCTGGTGCTGTTCGGCTTTTTCACTCTGGTTCTGGTCGGTGTTTTCTGGATCACGCGGTCTGTCAGCCTGTTTGATCGGGTGATCAGTGGCGGCCAGTCGGCGATTGTGTTCCTCGAATTCACCGCTCTGACGCTGCCGACCCTGATCCGGACAGTGATGCCGATGGCTGTGTTCGCTGCGGCCGTTTACGCCACGAACCGCCTCAGCCGGGAAAGTGAGATGACGGTAATGCTGGCGACTGGCTCCAGCCCATGGCGCCTCGCGCGGGCTGTTGTGCTATTCGGTCTTGTCACAGGGATGATGATGGCGGCGATCAGCGTTTTCCTGCGCCCTGCCTCGGTCGAGCAGCTCGAGATCCGGCAGGCCGAAGTTGCAGGTGACGTGACCGCCCAATTGCTAAACGAAGGTGAGTTTCTGCACCCCGCCGACGGTGTCACGGTCTATATCGGTCGGATTGATCTGGACGGGACTTTGCACGAGGTCTTTGTTTCAGACCGGCGGGACCCGGCGAATTCTGTCAGCTATTCAAGCTCAACGGCGTATCTGGTGAACAACGCGGCGGGCATCAACCTTGTCATGCTGGATGGGGTCGCGCTGCGTCTGGACAAGGACGGGCGCTCTCTGTCATCGACCCTGTTTCAGGACGCCTCATATGATATATCGGTTCTGACCAGTACCGGCGGTATGAATACCCGCAGCCTTGAAGCGATCCCCACGATCGAATTGATCCGGGACCGCGAGGCTGTCGCCAGCGCCGAAGGGTTCAGCCTGGGTGAACTGACGGATGAGTTGCACCAGCGATTCTCATGGATCGCGATTTGCGTGGCAGTTGGGCTGGTCGGTTATGCCACCCTGATGCTGGGCAGTTTCTCGCGTTTCGGGTTGTGGCCGCAGATTCTGGGGGCGTTTACCATTCTAGTTCTGCTGGAAGGAGTCCGGGGGTTTGTCTCTCCGGTCGTGATAGGTGATCCAGGTCTTTGGATCGTTCTCTACGCACCGGCGGTCATTGGTATCCTGATCTCATGCCTGTTCTTGGCAGTTGCAGGGCGCCCAATCTGGCGCCGTTCCAGCGTCGAGCTCGCTGTCTAGGCAGGGTCTCGCAGAACCTGCAGGCAGTCTAGAATATCCTCGAACGCAGCGCTGTCGGGGCGGGTTACGAGATATAGCGGCAACATCAGGTCCGGACTCTGGTCAACCCGCACCAGCGCGCCAGAGCGAATATGCTCTGCAGCCAAATAGGCGGGAAAAAACCCGCGGCCCCCTCGTTTGAGGACATAGCGCAGGGCCATCATGCAATTGCCTAGAAAGACTGTCTGTCCCTCTGCCTGGCGGGCCGTGGTCCGCACATGGTCTTGATAGGCGGCACCAAGTTCGAGATTGACGAACACCGAATTGTCGACCGCTGCCTCAGCGGTTTCGACCAGAACCAATCGCTCTGGTGGCAGGGTTTCAAAAATGACCCGCCGGTCTGAGGGCTTTTCGTGGCTCAGCGCGGCGTCCAGCACATGTGTTGCGACCGCGTCCACCATATCCAGATCATGATCGTAGTTCAGCGTCAGCAGCAATTGGCCAAGGTGCTGTTCGAAACGTATGGCAAGATCGACCAGTAAGGGGTCCCAAACGCTGAGCTGCGCCCCCAGCCTCAATGCCGGGCGATTCTGGTTTTGCGTAGGCAAATCAGTCGAAGCATAAGACCAGAGTGAGAGCATCTGCTCGGCGTAAGGACGAAATTGGCGTCCAAAATCTGTGAGTGCTGTGCCTCCGGCCCCGCGGGTGAAAAGAGGCTTTCCGGTGGCGTCCTCGATCTGCCGTATGCGCGCGCTGACAGCCGTTTGGGTCACATTCAGCTTGCGCGCTGCTGCGTGAAACCCTCCGGTCTCAGCAACGCACAGAAAAGTTTCAAAAGCCTTGATTTGCATGGTGACAGTATTTTTTGATCGATATGATAAAATCAATTCATTTTTTTTAGCACGCAAGTCGAGATATCCTATTCTCAATCAAGTCAGAGGACATGCCATGCTGGACAAAAGCCACAAGCCGACCTGGACCAGTTTTGAAGAGGCCACAAAGGCCGATTGGGACGCCGTTATGGACTATGAAGAGGCCTATAATGCCGCTTTGCCAGACCGGATCCTGGATGCGATTCGTTCCTTGGATGAGGAATGGACGCCATATCCGGTGAACCGGTACAAACACTCTCTGCAGGCCGCGACGCGGGCCTATGAGGATGGAGCGGATGAAGAACTTGTGGTCGCCGCGCTGATCCATGACACAGGCGATATCTTGTCGCCTTACAACCATGGTGAGCTGTCAGCGGCGATGATGAAGCCCTATGTCAGCGAAAAAACCCATTGGATCCTCAAGCATCACTGCGTGTTTCAGGGCTATTACTACAACCACCATCTTGGCGGAGACCGCAACGCGCGCGACAAGTATCGCGACAGCCCCTATTGGGAGGACTGCCGCTATTTCTGTCACGAATACGATCAGAAGGCGTTCGACCCGAACTACCCGACCAAACCGCTGGAGTTTTTCGAGCCCATGTTGCGCCGCGTGTTGAACAAGGGCGAGGGGCATATGGAGTTGAACGAAACAGCTGAGGGTTAACAGGCCGCCATCAGCCGATAGACGATTTGGGCTGCAGTAAAGTCCCACGCCGCATTGCCGTCGGGGGCAAGTTCGACCACATCGAAGCCCACGCATTTGCGGCCTCTCAGGGCGTGTTCGACCAGGCGTAGCGCCTGATAGTATCCCAACCCGCCCGGCACCGGTGTTCCGGTGGCGGGCATTTGGGACGGGTCCAGACCGTCCACGTCAAAGCTGACATAGACCAGCTCCGGGAAGTCTTCGGGCAGGTCGACGGCGTGGATGTTGTCGGTGACCAGTTCCTCGGCGTCGACGTGGAAGACATGGTTTTTCAGACGGCTTTTGGCCTCTTCGGTTGAGAATGCACGCACGCCGAATTGCGCCAGACGGACGCCCTCTTCGACCAGCAGGTGCATGACCGAGGCGTGGGAGTGTTTCTCGCCCTGATACGCGTTGCGCAAATCGGCATGGGCGTCGATCTGCACGATCCCAACGGGCTGGTTCAGCGCGCGAGCCACACCCATCACTGCACCGTAACTGAGCGAGTGTTCTCCGCCCAGAGCTACGGGTACTTTGCCCGCGCGAATGGCGGCTTCTGTCCGTTGGGCGAGGCGTTCCATCACCTCGGGCAAGGGGCCGTCACAATCCAGAGGGGTTTCGGTAAAGATACCCTCGACACAGGGTTCTGCATGGCCGGTGATGCGCTCCAGCTCATTGCTGGCCTCGATAGTGGCCTCTGGGCCCTTGGCGGTGCCGGACCCATAAGAAACCGTGCGTTCCAGCGGTACCGGGATCACGCGAAAGCGCGCGTCTTCCGAACGCTCAGCGGCGGTCAGTTCACTGTCTAGGAAAATGCTCATGAGAGGCGGTCCTTAAAGTCGTCATAGCCGAACTGCTTGATGATCTTCAGCTCGTCCGTTTCGCTGTTCCACAGGGCGATTGCCGGAAGAGGCACACCGTTGAACGTGTTGGTCTTGACCATCGAGTAATGCGCCTGATCGAGGAAGGCAAAGCGCTGGCCGATCTCAAGCGGCTGGTCCCACGTATAGTCGCCGATCACGTCACCTGCCAAACAGGACGGCCCGCCGAGGCGATAGATATGGCCCGTTTCGGCCTCATCCATCAGAGCGGGGCGATAGGGGGCTTCGATCACGTCGGGCATATGGCAGGTGGCCGAGATATCGGTGATCGCAAGGTTCATGCCGTTGGTCGGCAGGTCAAGGATTTCTCCGACCAGAATGCCTGCGTCCAGCGCCACGGCCTCACCGGGTTCGAGGTAGATGTCGACATCGTATGTCGCGCGGATGGATTTGATGAATTCCACCAGCCCGTCCCGGTCGTAGTCATCGCGCGTGATATGGTGGCCGCCTCCGAAGTTCAGCCATTTGAGCTGACCGAGGAAAGGTTTGAGTTTCGGCTCAACAGCAGCCCATGTGCGTTGCAGCGGTTCGAAGCCCTGTTCGCAGAGCGTGTGCATGTGCAGGCCGTCTACTCCGATCAGAGTGTCTTCGGACAGTTGGCTTACGGGTGTCCCGAGGCGTGAACAGGGTGCGCAGGGATCGTATTTGGGAATCTCGCCCTCAGAGTGTTCCGGATTGATGCGCAGGCCGATCTGCACATTGGCCGCTTGGGCTTTGGCGAGGAACCGGTCTTTTTGAGCGGGCGAGTTGAAGATGATGTGGTCGGACAGCGACAGTATTTCGTCAATATCCGCATCCTTGTACCCGGCGCAAAAGGTTGCGACCTCGCCGCCATATTCTTCGCGACCCAACCGTGCCTCATAGATGCCGGAGGCACAGGTTCCGCTGAGGTGTTCGCGTACCAGTGGGGCCAGTGAAAACATCGAAAATGCCTTGAGCGCACTCAGGACGTGTGCGCCGGAGCGAGTGCCGATCTCGGAGAGGATGGTCAGGTTGCGTTCGACAGCTTTTTCGTCAACCACGAAGCAGGGTGTTGGGACGCGGCCGAGGTCGAAGTTGCGGAAGGCACCAGCGTCTCCGGCTTGGGTCGTCATCATGTCGGACATGTCAGGCGTCTCCGATTTTGGAGAGGCCGGGGGCCAGCCCCCCGGACCCCCCGGGATATTTTTGACCAGATGAAGTTCCGGATCTAGAACTCGACTGGGCCGTCGAGTTCGTGGACTTGCCAAGGCAGGCCGTGAGTGTTCAGCATGTCCATGAAGTCATCAGGGTCTAGCTGTTCCATGTTCCAGACGCCCGGCTCGCGCCAGTTGCCTTTCAGCAACTGTGCCGCGCCGATCATTGCAGGGACGCCGGTAGTATAGCTGACCGCCTGGGAACCGACCTCGGCGTAGCATTCTTCGTGGTCGCAGATATTGTAGATGTAGTAGGTTTTCTCGCCCGAGCCGTCCTTGGCCTGACCCGTGGCGATGTCGCCGATGCAGGCCTTGCCTTTGGTTTCCGCACCCAGATCGCCGGGATCGGGCAGCAGGGTTTTCAGGAACTGGATCGGGATGATTTCCTTGCCATCATGCATCACCGGGTCGATGCGGGTCATGCCGACGTTTTCCAACACTTTGGCGTGGGTGATATAGGCGTCGCCGAAGGTCATCCAGAAGCGGGCGCGCTCGATCTCGGGGAAATGGGTCGAGAGCGATTCCAGTTCCTCGTGATACATCAGGTACATGTTTTTGGGGCCGATGGCGGGGAAGTCGAACTCGACCTTGTGTGTCATGGCGGGGGAGTGTTTCCACTCGCCACCTTCCCAGTGGCGTACCTCGGCCAAAACCTCGCGCAGGTTGATCTCGGGGTTGAAGTTGGTGGCGAATTCCTGATCGTTGCTGCCGCCATTGGCGTCCAGCACGTCGATCTGGCGGATCGTGTCCAGCTTGTGCTTCTTCAGCCATTTCGCGAAGACGGATGTCACGCCCGGATCGAAGCCCGAGCCGAGGATGGCGGTCAGGCCGGCTTTTTTGAACCGCTCCTGATAGGCCCATTGCCAGTGGTATTCGAACTTGGCTTCGTCCTCTGGTTCATAGTTCGCGGTGTCGAGGTAGTGGATACCGGCCTCAAGGCATGCGTCCATCAACACCAGATCCTGATAGGGTAGGGCGAGGTTGACCAGAATCTCGGCGCCGGTTTCCTTGATCAGCTTAACCGTGTCTTCAACCTTATAGGCGTCCAGTTCGGCGGTCTTGATGTCCACACCTACGCGGTCTTTAACGGCTGCTGCGATGGCATCGCATTTCGATTTCGTGCGGCTGGCCAAAGTGATCTCGGTGAAGATATCCGAGTTCATCGCCATCTTATGCACGGCTGCGTGGGATACGCCGCCCGCGCCGACAACCAGTGTTTTGCCCATGGTCTGTCTCCTTTTATTCGTAATAGGTGTAGCCGTTGATTGAGTCGCGATAGGCGCTCATCAGGGTTTTGCGGTCCTTGGCTTGCAGGGTACCGGTCGAGATCGCCTCGTCCACCATTTTGCGGAAGGCGGCAACACAGTCTTGTGGGTCGAATTCAACGTATGACAGGACCTGGCTGATCGTGTCGCCCTCTTGTTCATGCAGCAGGTCGAACCCGCCATCTGCCCGCAGGTCGATGGTGACAACGTTGGTGTCGCCGAACAGGTTGTGTAGATCGCCCAGCGTTTCCTGATAGGCACCGACAAAGAAGACGCCCATGAAATACTCGCCTTCATCCGGCAGCGAATGCACCGGCAGGCTGGGTGAGACGCCATCGGCCAGAATGAATTGGTCGATCTTGCCGTCGCTGTCGCAGGTAATGTCAGACAGCACGGCGCGGCGGTCCGGCGTTGTGTTCAGACCTTGCAGCGGGACGATCGGGTGCAGCTGGTCAATGGCCCAGACATCGGGCAGGGATTGGAACAGCGAGAAGTTGCAGTGGTAGATATCGGCCACTTTCTCAAGCTGGTCATCCACATCCGTTTCCAGATCATCACTGGCAGCCAGCGCCTTGAGGCGGGCCATCAGCGACAGGTAGATACGTTCGGCCCGGGCCATCTGGCGCAGGTCCACGTATCCACGGCGGAACAGCGCGCGCAGCTCGTTGCGGTAGAAGGTGGCATCGTTCCAGCATTCCTGCAGCCGGTCGCTGGACAGGTATCCATGCACGGCGGCCAGGTCAGACACAAGGTGGTGGTCGTCAGGTTCGACATCCGGGCGGGTGGGTGCATCATACAGCGTGCTTTCCAGCACGTTGAACACCAACATAGATGAGGTCGCCACAACCGCCCGACCGCTTTCGGTGACCAGTGTGGGGTGGGCGATTTCGGCCTCATCCATCGCATAGGCGACGGTTTCCACGACATTGGCGCAGTATTCTTCGACCGTGTAGTTGATCGAATTTTCGGCCGCCTTCTTTTCGCCGGTATAATCCACGCCCATACCGCCGCCGAGGTCCAAATGGGTCAGCGGCACGCCTTCGCGCGTGAGTTCGGTGTAGTAGCGGCACGCCTCACCCACGGCGCGGCGCACGTCGTTCACGTCCTGCACTTGGCTGCCCAGATGCGAGTGCTGCAGTTTCAGGCAATGCAGCAGACCCGCAGCCTTCAGCTTGTCCACGGTGGCAACCAGCTGGTCAGTGTTCATACCAAAAGCAGACCGGTCGCCCGAGCTTTCTTCCCACTTGCCGCTGATCTGGTTGGTCAGTTTGACCCGCACGCCGATCAGGGGTTCGATCCCGAGTTCCTTGTAGACCGCGATCACCGTGTCCGCCTCTTTCGGGCTTTCCAGCACGATGACCGTGTTGAAGCCGATCTTGCGGGACAGAATCGCCAGTTGGATGAACTCGGCATCCTTGACGCCATTGCAGACGATCAGCGCCTCAGGCGCCAGACGATGCGCAAGAGCCACGACCAATTCGGGCTTTGATCCGGCCTCGAGGCCATAGTTGTATTTCTTACCGAACTCGACGATGCGGTCCACCACCTGCGCCTGCTGGTTCACCTTGATCGGAAACACGCCACGATAGGGGCCTTTGTAGCCCACCCGCGCGATGGCGTCGGCAAAGCTTTCGTTCAGATGCGCGATCTCATGTTCCAGATACGAACTGACGCGCAGCAACATCGGTGCCTTGATCCCACGGTCATCCAGATCGCTGAGTATACCGGGCAGGCTGATTGCCGCTGTATCCGGAGACATCGGATTGCGCAGACCGATCTCGCCCTGCTCCGTCACCTCGATGAGGCCTTTGCCCCATTTCTCAACCCCGTAGATGGTATGCGGTGCGTCGGGCGTGTGTTTCAATCAAGTCAGTCCTTAACTCAGAGGTGCCTGTTTCGCGCCCGCCAATACGGCAGCATTTTGATTCGTCCAAGTGTAAACTATGTGACAGGGATTGCCGAACGTTACGCGTGCGAGCGGATCGGGATCAGGTGGTTGTCCCATTGGCAATCGGGGCGGGCTAGAACCCGCGCGTTCTGCCCGTTTACACTGCCAAACGTGCCTGTGCCGGTGGTAAAGACCAACCCGTCCGGACCTGCGCCCAGACCGCAGACATCCTCTAGCACGAAGGCATTCGTGAAGCTGCGACCTGCTACGTCGAAAAGATGCAGTGCGTTTCCCCGTGGGCAGGTTATGGCGACCTCGGCGCCACTGGCCGAGAAGGCGATGCTGCCAGCGTATCCTTGCAAGGTGTTTTGGAGGTCTTCTGGTGCGGACAGAAGTTGCGGCGGCGCGCCCCGACGGTGCAGGCCCAACAATGGCGGGTGCTTGGTCTGGCTGCCCTGCCACTGCATCGCGAACCCCACCAGCCCGTCGTTGCGCACGCTGAGGTGGCGGATGGAGTTCTTGTGCAGGGCGTTTGGCAGCTCGACCCGTTCAAGCAGTCGACCGGACAGGTCCAGATAGGTCAGGTTTGGCTGCATGACGGGTAGGTTCAGTTTCGTCCGCCCGGTCTCAGGGTGGGTTTCGATTCCTCCATTGGCGATCACAAGGCTTTGACCATCCGGCATCAGGCGCATGTCATGCGGACCGATGCCGCCCGAGGAAAACTCTCCCAGACGTTCAAAGCTGGTGGCGTCCCATAGGCTGATACGGCCTTCGCCAGCCTCGTAGTCGTTTTCGGTGGCAAAGAACCGGGTGCCTTCTGCTGTGAACGTGCCGTGACCGTAGAAATGCCGCCCCTCGGGGGCCTGTAGCCGAGTAAGCTCTTGCCCGGTTACGCAGTCGATGACCAGAGCAAACGTGCCGGGCCGGCGGGCAAAGGCCACGGCCTGCGCTTTGCGGGGGTGTGCGGCGGCAGCGTGGCCCCTTGCGGGCAGGGGCAGCGAGAACAGGATGTCTCCGCCCTCATCCAAGCCGGCCAGACGGAACGAGCCATCCGGAAACAGCCCGGCGGCCAGAAAAGCAGGCGCCCCGACCGAGGCCCACCCCGTTGCGGGCGCAAGGATTGCAGCCGCAAGACCGGCCAGGAAATGGCGACGGTTGGTCACTACTCAGTCCCCGTCCAGAGAGTTGAACCCGGCGCTGATGCCGAGGGTTGGGCCAAGCTCGGTCGTGGCGATGGTCCTAATGTCATTCACGGCCTGTTGCAGCGCTTCGATGCGGAACCGGCCTGCGGGATCGGCCACACCGGCGAAGGCGGGGTCGTTTATTGACCGGGCGTTTTTGATCGCGCGATTGAAGGCTAGGTCCAGGTCATGCGCGATCTCGGGATGGTCGGCGGACAGCCGCGCTGCAAGGTCCTGCAGGGCAATCAAGGACAGCTCGACATGACGCAAGGCGCGTTCGGAGCGGCGGGCTTCGGCTCTGTTGGGGCGGGGGCGGTCGAAAGTTCCAAGGGGGCGGCCCAATCGGGTCTCGGCGGTGAATTGCAGCCCGGTCGAGAGTGCTTTGAACAACTCCTGCATCGCCTCATCCTGCGTGCGGTATGGGCTGTCGCCTCCCGGCTGTTTCAGGTTCACCGCATAGCTTCGCCACTCTTCAGCTATCGCGCTAGCATTTGCGTTTATATCGACCGTGATGGCCCGGATCAGCGCGCATCGATATTCGGCACTGCCCTGATCGGTGAACTTGGGATCGTAGAGCATCTGTTCAAGCGCAAAGAACCCGCGCCCCGCGACCGAGGTTTCGGCATAGGCGGCCGTGTCGTTCACCGCGGGGTCTTCGGCTGCGATATGCTGCGAAAGGGCCTTGGGCGTGAAACCTTTGGTGTCTGGCCAAAAGGCCATGGCAAAGGCGCGGTCGTCGGCCTCGGTAGGGCCAAAGCGCAGGTGGCTGGCCGATATCCACGCGTCGAAGGCGGTGCCATAGGCTGCGCGCAGAGTCTCTGATTGAGGCGCGCAATCGGATTGGGACTTGACGGACAAAGCCTCGGTGGCGTCTGCCAGTTCAGCAAAGCGTGGCAATATATGCGCGGCAGGTACATCTGCTAGGATCGCTGCACGGTCTTGGGCTGACGCCGCCAGAGGGGCGACTAGGGCAATGGCAAAAGCAAATAGGCGCATGATTCAAAGACTTTCGAGAAAACGGATAAGGGCGTCGCGGTCGGCTTTGGGCATGATCACGACAGTGTCACGGGCGGATTGCGCCTCGCCCCCGTGCCAAAGCACAGCCTCAAGCAGGTTGCGGGCACGCCCGTCATGCAGAAACTCGGTATGGCCGGACACTCGCTGGGTCAGGCCGATCCCCCATAGGGGTGGCGTGCGCCATTCGCGGCCTGTGGCGCGTGCCTCAGGGCGGTTGTCGGCCAGACCGTCGCCCATGTCATGCAGCAGCAGGTCGGTATAGGGCCAGATCAGTTGAAAACTATGCTCGGGCCGGTCTTCCATGTGATGAGTAACATGGGTCGGGGTATGGCAGGCGGCGCAGCCTGTGGTGTGGAACACTTCTTTCCCGTGCAGCACTTGCGGGTCATCCACATCCCGGCGACCCGGCACGCCCAGATTGCGGCTGTAAAAGGCCACGAGGTCCATGCCGACCTGATCAACCTCGAAGACGCGCACATCGCCGTCGCCATGCGGGGCCTTTACGCAATTGAGCTGCGCATCGGTGCAATCTCCGTAAGGGGCGGGAAACAGCGGGGTCGAGATACCGATATCACCTGCAAACGCCGCCGCCGATTGCTCCATGACCGTGGGCATACCGGCTTTGTGGCCAAAGCGGCCCATCATCGGGGCGTCAAACTCGGTCGACCAGACAATGTTCGCCCGGCCCGAGATACCATCGCCATCCGTATCGTCCGGGTCGGCTTTGGTCAGCAGGTCCTCAACAGGGATCGCCTCAAGCAGCCCGAGGCCAATCATCTGCGGCGCAACGCGGGGGCTGAGCATGGCGTCGGGGTGTAGCGCGCCGTATCCCAGATCGGCAGCCGTGTAGGTGGGACGGCGGAGCGAGGCGGTTTCGCCCTCTGACAGCGCAACGGGGATCTCTTCGTAGGTGATCTCCAACCGGTATTCCGCCGAATGGCCGGCCAGCGCGAAATCCTGCATCTGGCCGCCGTAGTTGGGCTCGGGCAGGGTGGCGAGATAATCTTCTATCCCCTCCGGCGCGTCCTCTCGACCTCCGGGAATGGATACGCGCAGGAACATCGAGATGGCGTTGTCATCCGGCCCGTTCGGTGTATGCCCGCGCCCATCCTTGATGTGACAGCGCTGGCATGACCGAGCATTGTAGAGCGGTCCAAGACCATCAGATGCGAGAGTCGAAGAGGGCGACGAGACCCAGATTTTCTTGAACAATCCGTTGCCGACCTTGAAGTCCAGTTCTTGTTCAAAGCTCAGGTTCTTGGACGGTTGCGAGAACGCATCCGCGTTGTTGCGCACACGCACGGTTGCGGCCCCGGCAGGCAACTCTTCGAACCTTTGCGGCGCGCTGAAATCCTGCGGCAGTGCGGTGACACCGGCAATACGGGCGCGTTCGTCTTCGGTGCGTGGGGTGAAGTTGAGGTGAAGGTCCCGCAGCTCGGCTGACAGGGAAGGGGTGGCCGCAGATGCGACCACCAAGAGGGCGAGAATACTATTCTTCGGCGTCCATTTTCGCTGCGTTGAGTTGCGCATAATTGGCGTCGCCAATCCGTTCGTACAGATCGAGCTGCGTCTCGAGGAAGTCGATATGACCTTCTTCATCGCTGATCAGTTCCTCAAAAAGCGACATAGAGACGTAGTCGCCGGCCTCGCGGCAATACTCCCGCGCTTCGACATACAGTGTGCGGGCGTCGTGTTCGGCGGCCAGATCGCATTCCAGCGTTTCCTTGGGGTTCTGCCCGATCCGCAGCGGGTCGAGCTTTTGCAGGTTCGGGTGGCCTTCCAGAAAGATGATCCGTTCGATCAGCTTGTCCGCATGACCCATCTCTTCGATGCTTTCTTCGCGGCTTTTCTTGGCCATATGGGCCAGGCCCCAGTCCTCCTGAAGCCGGTAGTGCAGCCAATACTGGCTGACGGCTGTCAGCTCATGCCGCAGGGATTTGTTGAGATACTCTATGACCTTGGGATCGCCCTTCATCTGCCTTCTCCTGTGATAGGCCGGTGCGTAACGCACGCAGCTGCATGGGGACTTCCAGATTATCGTCGGTTCGCATCGTGTCTAGGAAAAGCGGCATGCATCCGCCACAGTCGGCAGATTTACCGAGCGCGTGGTAGATCTTGCCCGGGGTAATGATTGCTTGCGGGTCAGAGGTCCGCATCCAGTCGATGGCGGCCCGGATGTCGTGGTCGGAGATGTTTGTGCAGTGGCAGACGATCATGGCGAATCGAGGCTCGTTGAGTTTCTTACTTATTTAGTAAGGTAATGCCTTCAAGTCCAGTCACCTTATGGTGGCCGGGTTGCCGGAGACGCCGTTTTGCCGACGCCTCTGGCACCTCGATGCGTCTAGTGGAAAACCGCGTCAGGGTTGTCCAAGCTGTCCGATCCTTCGAACTCGATGCCATCGAGGTCGAGGGTCGATACGATACGCTCGATGGTCTTGGTCTGGTCGACCAAACCGTTGACGCCACCCATGATTAGCGCTTCGCCACCGGCGTTGCCGCGCTCCAGCATTTGGTCATAGGCGAAACCGGCCTCGGCGGTCGATTTGATCCGTCCCAGAGCTTGCATGGTGTTCGACAGTTTTGCCTTCATCTCGGTGTCCAGCGTCGGGTCTATAGCGATAACCAGATCCGACAGCGAGGCGCCCGAGATCGGAGTGCCGTCAATGCGGGTGTAGCTGCCCAGATAGACGTTCTGAATGCCAAGGCCATCGTAGTAGTGGCTGTTGTGCGTGTTATCGGCAAAGCAATCATGCTCTTCCTCGGGGTCGTTCAGCATCAGGCCCAGGCGCATACGCTCACCAGCCTGTTCCCCGTAGGACAGCGAACCCATGCCAGTCAAAATGGCGCTGATGCCCGCGGATTCGTTCTCGGTGAGGGCGACGCGTGCATCACCACCTTCGGCCCATTGTGCGGTCATCCATTCCAAATCGCTGATCAGCAGGTCGGTCGCGGCGCTCAGGTATTGTGCGCGGCGGTCGCAGTTGCCGTTGGTGCAGTTGTCGCCTTTCGCATAGTCGGTGGCCGGGCGGTTGCCTGGGCCTGCGCGGTGACCGTTCAGGTCTTGCCCCCAAAGCAGGAATTCTATGGCGTGGTAGCCGGTGGCGACGTTAGCCTCGATCCCGTCGGCTTCGTGCAGGGTGTCTGCCAGCAGTTCTGGGGTGATATCGGTCGCGTCGATCGCGGTTCCCGAAAGCTCGAAGTTCGGGTTTGCGATGACGTTGAGAACGGCGAATTCGTTCTCATCCGTGGCGCCGCCGTAGGAGGCGTCGACATAGTCGATCAGGCCTTCGTCCAGCGGCCACGCGTTCACTTTGCCTTCCCAATCATCGACGATGGCATTGCCAAAGCGGTAGACCTCGGTCTGCTGATAGGGGACGCGGGCGGCGATCCAGGCCACGCGGGTAGCGTTCAGCGTGGCGTCCGACGGGTCGGCGATCAGTGCGTTGACGGCGTTTTGCAGCGCTTTGGCGGCGATCAGGCTGTCATCGTATTTGGCTTCTGCAATATTGGCATAAGTGTCCAGCACATCCGCTTTTGCAGGGGCGTCACCGGCAGACGCGGCGGTGGCCACGCATAGGGTCAGAGTGCTGGCGGCAGCAAAGAATTTCGTCATTGGGTTCAGGTCTTTCATGTCAGAAATCTCGTTCAGGTGCGCCCAATAGCGGGTGCACTTGCATGCGTATAACTGAGTGAAATAGTCGACAATGTCAACCTGAGTTTTATTGTCAGATTTACTGCAGCGTCGCGACATCCCCATATCTGGTGGGTCTGATACACGCCGTCGCGATTGCGCCATGTTCGTATAAAGTTAGACTAATCCATGTGATTCTATTGCGAGTGGTGTGAGTTCATGAAGTGGTTGAGTGCTTCGATCGGTTTGTGTGCAGTAACCGTCCAGGCATGGGCAGGGGATCAGGTTCCCGCGCAGAGTGCTGTTGCGGGGTCATTGGATATTTCCTTTGAGGAAACTCAGTTCAGCGTGTCGTTAGCGGTTCCGAGCGAGGATATTTTGGGGTTCGACCATCGCGCAGCAGATGACGCGGATCGGTCCGCGATCGCGGATGCCATTTCGTCCTTGTCAAAGCCGTTAACCCTTTTTGTTGTCCCTGAACAGGCTGGGTGCGCCACGGCGTCGGCAAATGTTTCTTTGACGGGCGAAGGGCTGGGGTCGGATGCAGACGCGGTAGGCGCGCCCGAGTTTCTGGCCGAGTATGTTATTCAGTGTTCGGACATGGCCGCTCTGGATATGATCGAGTTCGCGTATTTTGAGCGTTTTGATCAAGTTTCGACGCTCGATATCACCGCATCGTCGCAGGGTGTTACGCGGCGCGTCCATGTTACCTCACAGTCGCCGGTCCTTGATGTCTCGGCTTTGCAAGGCTCGGACTAATACTGCCTCCATGCTTGGTGAAAAGGGTTTCGGCAGGGTGGATCGACGAGCAAAGTAGACAAGCTCGAAAGTCGGACCGGAATCACCTGGGGTCTGAGCGGGTGCGTGGGTGCTTATGCGTGCACAAAACACTCAGCTCTGACCTGAATTCTGATCAAATTCCGCAAAATTAATGTTTGTGTCGGAAAGAAACCAAGATCTGACACGAATTGGCAATAGTTGTGCCAACATTCGTCGGTACCACCACACTATCCTACCGAGGTGTTGACTAGTCCGATTTTAATGAGGGGGTTCTCGAAGGGATCGGGGGATGAGCGTGGATGTGCCCAGTTTCGGGCAGATCAGGACGCTCTCCCCCAGTGGTGGGTTTGCTTGATTTCAGTCAATCTTGTTGCGCTGTGCGTGAGGCGTGACGCCAAAACTCAGACGAAACACGCGTGAGAAATGGCCGGGATTCTCAAATCCGCATGCCATGGCGACCTCGGTCACAGAGGCCTCGGTTTGCAACAGTAGCTTTTGCGCGCGTTCCAGACGCATCTCCATAAAGTACTTTTTGGGCGAGGTATTCAGGTATTTGCCGAAAAGCCGTTCGAGCTGCCGTGTCGAAATACCGAGCTCATCTGCAATCGCAGAGGGCGAGACTGGCGTTTCGATGTTGTTTCGCATGACCTCAATCGCTTTGGCCAGATGGATGTTGCGCATGCCGTTGCGCGATTGCAGGGAAACGCGCTGTTTGGCCGTTGCGTTGCGCACGGCGTTGTAAACCATCTGATCGGCCACATCCATGGCCAGCTCGACCCCGTGGTCTCGTTCGATCAAGTGCAACATAAGGTCGGCTGTCGCCGTGCCGCCCGAGGCGGTGATGTGCTTTTCGTCGGCCACAAACACGCTGCGTACCAGGTTCACATCGGGAAAGGCCTCGGTGAAGGCGTCATGGTATTCCCAGTGAATGGCGGCCTGCATTTCGTTCAGAAAACCGGCCTCGGCCAGAAGCCAAGCGCCCGAACATAGTGCGCCGATCGCAGTCCCTCGTGCCCGTTCACGCCGTAGCAACGCCAGCAGAGGTTTGGAGGCGTGGTTCCGCATGTGGATGCCAGACAGCACGAAAATCTGATCAGATTTGGGGAGACTATCAAACCCCCCATGCACCAGCGTCACAGATCCGTTGGAGCAGACAGCGTGTTCACCATGCTCTGACACAAAAGACCAGCTGTAGAGATCCTGCCCGCTGACGAGGTTGGCAATCCGCAAAGGCTCGACCGCGCAGGAAAACGCGAGGTGCGAGAACTCCTCGATCAGAATGAAGGTGATGTGGCTGGGATCGGGCATGGCGGTCTTTGCGCTTCCGGGCTGCTGGTTGGTTTCGACATTATTCGCAGGTTGCATATGCTGCACGAAAATTAATTGTATACAAGTTGTATTTTAATCGCATACAACACCCTTGGCTGGGCGATCTCGATTCGCCAAGTGGCCGCGGCAAAGGGATAGGCGGATGAAGGACGAAGCGCGTTCGCGCAAATCTGAGCTTGCAGAACACCTCAAGGTCTCGATTCTGACCTTGCGGCTACAACCCGGCGCGGATCTGGATGAGGCGCATCTGTCCGAAGCTTTCGGCCTGTCGCGAACCCCGCTGCGCGAAGTGTTTCGGCAGTTGGCCGGAGAGGGATATCTGGATCAGCGCGCCAACCGCAGCACGCGCGTATCCGAGATGTCGCATACCACGCTGCGGGATTTCTTTCTGGCGGCCCCGATGGTGTACGGCGCCATCCTGAGGCTGGCCGCGCGCAACGCCATGCCACATCAGATTGAGGTATTGAAAGATGCCCAGCGGTCCTTTTGTTCGGCTTTGCAGTCGGGCTCGGCCGAGGATCGCGCGCTGGCCAATAACCGGTTTCACGATGTCACGGGGCAGATGTCCGGCAATGTATATCTGTTGCCGTCGTTCAATCGCCTTTTGATCGACCACGCCCGGATCGGGATGACCTTTTACAGACCGCGCAACACGGGTCTGACCGAAAACTTGACTGAAGCCAGCCGCCAGCACGACGCCATAATCGCCGCCATCGAGGCGGGCGATGAGGCGGCTGCTGCGCAGCTGGCCGAGGACCACTGGAACCTGTCTCGCGATCAGATTGAGCTGTTCGTGATGCCTGATGCGCTGGATGTCCCGATGGGCATCCCGCCTCTTTCGAAACCTGCATGAGGACGGAATGAACCCGATTTTCAAGTTTGAGGGGATCTATACCCCTGTGGTCACGCCCTATTACGAGGATGGCAGCGTGAATTGGGACGCTTTGTCCGATGTGATCGAATACCTGATCGCCAGCGGCGTTCACGGGCTGATCTCGGGCGGTTCGACCGGCGAAAACTATGCCCAGACCGTGGAAGAGCGGCTGGAACTGGCCAAGTTCACGCACGCGCAGTTGAAAGGTCGTCTGCCTCTGGTCGTTGGGACCGGAGCGATGCTGACGCCGGACTCGATTGCGCTGGCCTCGGGTGCGCGTGAGATCGGAGCAGATTCGATCCTGCTGGCAAGCCCGCCCTATTCGGTGCCCACCGACCGGGAAAACGCGCTGAACGCGCTGGCCATCGACAAGGCCGCTGACCTGCCGGTGATGCTGTACAATTACCCGCACCGCACCGGGACGATGATGGGAGAAGAGTTCCTCGACCGTGTGGGCCGCAGCCGGAATTTCTGTGGCATCAAGGAAAGCTCGGGCGATATCAACCGGGTCCATCTGTTGGCGCGCGACTACCCGCATATTCAGCTGGGATGTGGCATGGATGATCAGGCGCTGGAGTTCTTTGCCTGGGGCGCGCCGTTTTGGGTGTGCGGAGGGTCGAACTTTCTGCCGGAAGAGCATGTGGCGCTCTACAACGCCTGTGTGATCGAAGGTGATTTCGCGAAAGGCCGCAGGATCATGAGCGCGATGATGCCTCTGATGCGGGTGCTGGAGCAGGGCGGCAAGTTCATCCAGACCATTAAACATGGTGTCACCATGAACGGCATTGAGGCGGGGGCAATGCGGGCTCCGCTGAAGGGGCTGAACAAGGATGACAAGCGGGCGCTGGAACAGGTGACGCGCGTGTTGAAGAAAACAATCGCTGATATCGTAGCTAAAAAGAAGATTGGGGGCTAAGGCATGGAATTGCTGACACAGGACGAATACAAATCCATCGCCGCAGACCTGACTCTGCCGACCGGAGCATTCATTGACGGCGCGTACCGCCCGGCGATCTCGGGCGAGACGTTCGAGACGGTGAACCCCGCGACCGGTGAAAAGCTGGCCGATATCGCCGCTTGCGGTGTTGCGGACGTTGACTTCGCGGTCGAAAAAGCGCGCGAAGCCTTTGACGATGGGCGGTGGTCGAAACTGCACCCCTCGGACCGTAAGGATGTTTTGATCCGGCTCTGCAAACTGATGACCCGCAACGCCCGCGAACTGGCCGTGATGGAGTGCATCGACAGCGGCAAAACCATCTATGACTGCGAAACCGTGGACGTGCCTGAAACGATCCACTGTCTGAAATGGCACGCGGAAGCGATCGACAAGATCTACGATCAGGTCTCACCCGCCAGCGATGACCATATCGCCATGGTCGTGCGTGAGCCGATTGGCGTCGTGGGTCTGGTGCTGCCGTGGAACTTCCCGCTGCTCATGCTGGCCTGGAAAATCGGACCGGCTTTGGCGGCGGGTTGCTCGGTCGTTGTGAAGCCAGCAGCCGAGACAACGCTGACTGCGTTGCGTCTGGCCGAACTGGCAATGGAGGCAGGCCTGCCGCGCGGCGTTCTGAACATCGTTCCCGGTGGCGGTGCCGCAGTGGGTGAGCCGATCGGGCGGCATATGGATGTCGACATGGTCTCGTTCACCGGCTCGACCGTGACCGGCAAGCGGTTCCTGACCTACTCGGCTGAAAGCAACGCAAAGGAGGTGGTGCTTGAGATGGGCGGCAAGAACCCCGCCATTGTTATGGATGATGCCGAAAACCTGGATCGCGTGGCCGCGCATATCGTCAATGGTGCGTTCTGGAACATGGGCGAGAACTGCTCGGCCTCGTCGCGGTTGATCGTGCACAAGGATGTAAAGGCCGAGTTGCTGGAGCGCATCGCCCATCACGCCAAACAGTGGAACATTGGCGATCCACTTGACCCGGAAACCCGCATGGGCGCGCTGGTCAGCGAAGGGCACTATAACAAAGTGTGTGGCTATTTGGATCAGGCCGAGAACGTGGTGATCGGGGGCAAGGCCGAAAAAGGGTTTGTCGAGGCCACCGTCGTCGAAGTCTCGGGCAATGACGCCACTCTGGCGCGCGAGGAGATCTTTGGCCCCGTCCTATCGGTGATTGAGGTCTCGGGCTTCGATGAGGCGATCAAAATCGCCAACGATACCGAGTATGGCCTCTGCGCCTCGATCTTCACGGCCAACGCGAAACGTGCGATCCGAGGTGCTCGGGCGATCCGGGCAGGGACCGTGACCGTGAACAGCTTTGGCGAAGGGGATATCACCACGCCCTTTGGCGGCTACAAGCAGTCCGGCTTCGGCGGGCGGGATAACTCGGTCCATGCGCATGATCAGTACACCCAATTGAAAACCATCTGGATTGATCTGGCCGATGACACGGATGAGGCTGTCGATTGAGCGCATACTCAGCACGCAAACTGCCAACCCATCGCGGCCCAGCGGCCTGGAGCGCCATCCTCGGCGCCCAGCCTCCCGCAGTGGAGTTGGACAAGGACCTGACGGCTGATGTCGTGGTCGTCGGCGCCGGCTTTGCCGGTTTGTCGGCGGCGCGGCGTCTGACCCAATTGGATCCTAAGGCTCGTGTGATCGTGCTTGAAGCAGGTCGCGTGGCCGAAGGGGCCGCAGGGCGAAACTCGGGCTTCATGATAGATCTGCCGCACGACCTTGCATCGGATGACTATGCCGGCGCGGGGGACGACAAGACCATGATCGCCCTCAACCGGCAGGCCATCGCATTCGCGCGGTCCGCTGCTGAGCAATACCAGATCGACCGCAACTTTTTCGACGAAGTGGGCAAGGTCAACGGAGCGTTTGGCGACACGGGCCATGCCCACAATGTCAGCTACGCGCGGCATTTGGAAACCTTGGGCGAAACCAGCGAGATTCTGGACCCCTCGCAGATGCATGAACTCACCGGATCACGGCACTATCAATCGGGCCTTTTCACGCCCGGAACCGTCATGCTGCAACCGGCGGGCTATGTTCGGGGGTTGGCGGCTGGGTTGGCCGGGGATGGGGTTGCTATTTTCGAAAACTCGCCCGTTCTTGGGTTTGAAAAACGCGGCAGCGATTGGATGGTGCGGACTGCGAAAGGCACCGTAAGCACCGGCAAGATCATCTTGACGGTCAACGGCCATCTGGAAAGCTTCGGGATCGAACGTGACCGGTTGATGCAGCTGTTCCTCTTTGCCTCGATGACGCCGGAGTTGGACTCCGATGCGCTGGCCCGTTTGGGCGGGCGGCCGCGCTGGGGTGTGACGCCCTCGGACCCGATGGGAACGACCATGCGCAGGATTGACGCTGGCCAGGGCGGCAATCGCATTGTCACCCGGACCTGTGCAGCGTTACGCCCGGGCATGAGTGCAACCTCCCGCGATCTGGCGCGCGCGGCCAAAGTGATGCAGCGCAAATTCGATCAGCGGTTCCCTCAACTGGCGGGACTGAGGATGGAACATCAATGGGCTGGTCACCTATGCCTCAGCCTCAATGGTGTCTCTGTCGCCCGAGAGATCGAGGCGGGTGTTTATTCCGGTTGCGTTCAGAACGGGCTGGGCACCGCACGCGGGACTCTGACCGGGATCGCAGCGGCGGAGAGGGCCTGCGGCCACAGTTCCGACATTACAAGTTTTTTCGAAGCCGAAGACATCCCAAAACGCCTGCCGCCCCAGCCATTCCGGGAAATCGGGGCGAATGCCGTGTTGCGTTGGAAAGAATGGCGCGCGCGGGATGAATGAGTATGGCGGGCTCAACCGAGCCTGCCGCCATTGAGCGGCCTGAGACCAGCACGCCTTCACGCTTGTTGCGACTTTAACGGTTTTGCAAAAAAAAGCCCGCCCCGAATGGTGGGCGGGCCAGTAGGGGAGTTGGTATCAGTAGGTCTGGTTCAACTCATCCGCTGCCGGAATTTCCCGTTCCCGGCGCGCGATATAGTCCAGAAGTTCTTCGTTCTTGGCCTCGTCCAGTTTTGGTTCCTGATACTCGGCCAGCAGTTTCTTGGCGTATTTGAGGGCGCGTTCCGTGATCTCAACGCTGCCTTCCGCCTGCCATTGCTCGATCGAGTTGTTGTCGAACAGCTCGGGCATAAAGAACGCCGTCTGGAAGTTGTCCTGCGTGTGCGGATGGCCCAGATAGTGGCCGCCCGGTCCGACATCCGGAACGGCGGCAAGTGCCTGATCGAAGTCGCCCCATTTGGGACCTTCCGCCATGCGATAGGCCATGGCGCATTGCTCCGAGTCCACGATGAACTTGGCGACCGAGCAATGCATACCGGCCTCGTTCCAGCCCGCCGAATGCCAGATGTAGTTCGCCCCGGCATGCAAAACTGCACTGAGCGTCGTGGCAGATTCGTAGCCAGCCTGTGCATCAAAGGTCTTGGCGCCGCCCAACGTGTTCGAGGTGCGCCAGGGAACATCATAGAACCGGGCCATCTGACCGATCATGAAGTTCATCAGGCTGATCTCGGGCGTGCCAGCCATCGGCGCGCCGGATTTCATCGACACGGTTGACAGGTAGTGACCCCAGATCGCGGGCGCCCCTTTGCGGACCACCTGCGTATAGGCCAGCGCTGAAAGCGCCTCGGCCGTCAATTGCGCCACGGTGGCAGGCACGGAGGCAGGCGTGTTTGCCCCCCCCAGAACGAAGGGTGAGCAGAGGACTGGCTGATTGCGGCGGCAGAAAGCTCGCATCGCGCCCAGCATCGTCTCATCCCAGACCAGAGGGCTGTTGCCGTTGCAGTTGCCGGTGGTCACGGGGTGGCTATCGATGAACTCATCTCCAAACAGGATCGCGCACATATCCATCACGTCCTCGGCATTCTTGGGCGAGGTGGTCATGCCCATGAACATCTTGTCCGAGTATTTCATCGACGAGTAGGTGATGCGCAGGTGGCGCTGGCTGATCGGGTGATCGTAAGGCTCGACGATATGGTGGGCCGAACTGTGCAGCGCGGGCATCATATGGCTGAGCTTGTGGAACATCGCCAGATCTTCCAGCAGCGGGTTGCGGCGCACATCGTCCAGATCGCGCAGGAAAGGCGCGCCGGTCATCGGCACAAAGACCGAATGCTTGCCGCCCAGCTTGACGTTGTTTGCCGGGTTGCGCGCGTGATAGGTGAACTTTGCCGGAATGGTCGAGATCAGCGCACGCACCATGTTGCGGTCCAGATAGACCAGTTCGCCGTCAACCTTGGCGCCGGCTTTCTTCCAGTCTTCCAGCGCGATCGGGTCGCGGAACTGAACGCCGACATTTTCCAGAATGTCCATGGCAGCATTGTCGATCGTCTCGACCTGGCTGCCGTCCATCACCTCGCATTCGGGGATGGCGCGGGTCAGGCCGGGGAGCATTTCAAAGTTCGGGGCTGTGCGTTGTGCACGCCGCGCCGCGCGGCCTCCGGAACGTGATTGGGTTCGAATATTCAAAGGGCAATCCTCCATCTTGGACCCAAAATGAAGGATTCGCGGTGCGCCGACCTCTCTGATAGCGATATGTGTTTGCAGGATGCGACACGCGAAAGCGCCGCCCTGTGTTTTGGCGGCGCTTTGATTGTTTGTGTTTTGGTGCGTTTATTCTGCGGCCTGTGGTGCCTCGGCGTGTTTGTCACGCTGGCTGTCGCGGAACAGT